>JAUYDJ010000196.1 GCA_030690025.1 Chloroflexota bacterium
TGCCGGAGTTGATCCATGCCATTGAGGAGTACCTGACAACGTCCAATGCCAACCCTAAACCGTTGGTGTGGAAAGCCTCCGCAAAAGCCATTCTTGACAAGCTCGCTCGTTGTAAAGCCGTTTATGAAACACTAGACTAGGTACTAGGGTTGAAACCGACCTTCTGGACTTTTGAGGCAAAGCCCTTACCGAGGGAAGGGGGAGTGTAACTTAGAGAGGGGGATTAAGGGGGTGAGGTTGATACAATTAAGCGGTAAATAGAAACCAAGAAGAACTCAATAGTGAGCAAGTAGCTACCATCAAATATTATGCCAGAAATAGTCTTGGGGGTGAGCTAATATGACATCTGCACAAGTCATGGAAAAACTTAAGAACAAGGCCAGGCCCGACCAGCTGGCGGGAATGGCCAGGTACGGCATGTCACCTGAAGGCAGGCTAGGCGTATCCGTGCCGGACATGAGACAGTTCGCGAAAGAACTGGGGCGGGACCACAGTCTGGCACTTGAGCTATGGCAGACCGGAATCGCCGAGGCCAGGATGGTCGCCGCCATGATTGACGACCCCGGTCAACTGACCGGCTCGCAGATGGAAGACTGGGTAAAAGACTTTAACTCCTGGGATGTCTGTGACCAGGTGTGCGACAACCTTTTTGAATATTCCCCCCTCGCCTGGCAGAAAATCATTGATTGGTCGGAGCGGGAGGAAGAGTTCGCCAAGAGGGCCGCCTTCACCCTGCTCGCCTGCCTGGCCTGGCATGATAAGAAGGCCGACGACAGGAAATTCATCGAATTATTCCCGGTGATAATAAAGGGGGCCACGGACGAGCGTAACTTCGTCAAGAAAGCGGTCAACTGGGCGCTGCGGAACATCGGCAAAAGGAACCTTAACCTGAACCAGGCCGCCGTCAATGCCGCCCGGCAGATTCAGCAAATCGATTCAAAGGCGGCGCGCTGGATTGCCGCCGATGCCATAAGGGAGCTTGAAAGCGAGGCCGTCCAGGCACGGCTGAAACGGGTCAGAGGCAGTTCACCTCATTCGGCTAGCTAATGCCTGCCGACTAAAGAACGCAGCAGTATTATTACGCCGATGGCAATGAGCACCAGTGGCCACACGTAGCTCCAGCCGAATAAGAGGCCAAACCCAATCCCGATGAGGACCAGCCCGAATATCAGACCGCCACCCGCTCGCCGGCGCGGCCCGGTCATGAGGGCACGCCCTGCGAGCAGGTTACTGGTCTGACCGGAGTGCCTTGCCCACCGCCCTAATTGTAATGCGGATGTCATCATCAGTGTGGGCCAGGGAGACAAAAGCTGCCTCAAACTGAGAGGGCGGCCAGTATATGCCCGCCGAGAGCAGTTCGTGGAAGAACCTGCCGAACAGCCTTGTATCTGACCTCTGTGCCGAATCATAATCGACCACCGGGCTGGCGGTAAAAAACACCGTAAGGAGCGAGGCAATGCGGTTTACCTGCAAACCAATACCAGCTTCGGCTACGGCGGCGGCTATGCCCTGCTCGAGACTCTTTGACTTGATTTCCAGTTGGTCATAAACTCCAGGCTGGTTAAGAGCTTTGATTGTCTCTATTCCTGCCGTCATAGCCAGTGGGTTCCCGGATAGCGTCCCCGCCTGGTAGACCGGCCCCAGCGGGGCCATCATTTCCATAATCTTCCGCTTTCCCCCGTAAGCGCCTACCGGCAGCCCGCCGCCGATAATTTTGCCCAGGCAGGTCAGGTCGGGGGTGATGCCATAGAGGCTTTGCGCACCTCCGTAGGCCACTCTGAAACCGGTGATAACTTCATCAAAAATGAGGAGAGCCCCGGATTCCCTGGTCAACTTACGCAAACCCTCCAGGAAACCGGGTTGAGGGAGAACAACACCCATGTTGGCGGCGACTGGCTCGACGATGACCGCGGCAATTTCTCCGAGATGGCGTTCAAAAAGTTGTTCGACGGCTTCAGCGTCGTTATAGGGTACTGTCAGTGTATTTCGAGCATAACCGGAGGGAACGCCCGGGGAATCAGGTATACCCAGGGTGGCCACGCCGGAGCCGGCTTTAGTGAGAAGCCCATCGGCATGACCGTGGTAGCCGCCGGCAAACTTGATGATTTTCTCCCGGCCGGTAAAAGCCCTGGCCAGACGCAGTGCCGTCATGGTAGCCTCTGTCCCCGAGTTCACGAAGCGCAGCATCTCCATGGAGGGCATTGCCGCCGATACCATCCTGGCCAGCGTTATCTCCAGCTCGGTGGGTGCGCCGAAGCTGGTACCGCGCTCCACGGCCCGTTTCAGCGCGGCGACTACCTGCGGGTGGGCGTGTCCCAGGATGAGCGGCCCCCAGGAGCAGACGTAGTCGATGAACTCATTGCTATCGGCATCATAGATTTTTGAGCCCTGCCCCTTGACGATGAAGGGCGGCGTCCCGCCCACTGCTTTGAAGGCACGCACCGGGCTATCCACGCCGCCGGGCAGGTAGCGCTGGGCCTCCTGGAAAAGCCTTTGCGAATTCTTGAACTCTTTCATGGACAGGTCCTTACGTGGATTTCAACCACCGGGCAACATCTTTGGCATGATAGGTAAGAATGATATCCGCTCCCGCTCTCTTGATGGCAGCAAGAATCTCCATCACGATGCGCTTCTCTTCCAGCCAGCCCTGCTGGACCGCCGCTTTTACCATGGCGTACTCCCCGCTGACGTTGTAGGCAGCCACGGGATAGTTAAAGGTATCACGCACCCGCCGTATCACGTCAAGATAAGCCAGGGCGGGTTTGACCATGACGATGTCGGCCCCCTCATTGATGTCCTGCTCCACTTCCCTTAGTGCTTCGCGCACGTTGGGCGGGTCCATCTGGTAGGAACGGCGGTCGCCAAACTGCGGCGCCGACCCGGCGGCCTCGCGGAAGGGCCCGTAGAACGCGGAAGCGTATTTGGCGGCATAAGAGAGGATAGGGATATGCTGGAAGCTCTCGCTGTCCAGCGCCTCACGAATAGCCTTGACACGGCCGTCCATCATATCTGACGGCGCCACTATGTCGGCGCCGGCCGCAACATGTGACAGGGCCATCCTGGCCAGCAGGGGCAGCGTCCGGTCGTTATCGACGCGGCCATCGGTAATTACACCGCAGTGCCCGTGGCTGGTATATTCGCAGAGGCAGACATCCGTAATCACTATTAGTTCCGGCACCGACCTTTTTATGGCCCGTATGGCTTGCGGGATAACCCCCTCGGGATGATAAGCCGATGAACCCGCTTCATCCTTGTGTTCGGGTATGCCGAAGAGAAGGACGGCGGGGATACCGAGTCCGGCTATTTCTTCAATTTCCGGCGGCAACCGGTCGGGGGAAAAGCGGTAGACGCCGGGCATGGAAGCTATCTCCTCTTTTATTCCTTTACCCTCGACGGCAAACATGGGGTAAACCATGTCGCCGATATCAACACGGTTCTCTCTTATGAGCGCCCTTAGCGGTTCGGTGCGACGCAGGCGGCGCAAACGCAGCTGAGGGAACACCGACATCTAAGCCTCCTTCCGGAAATACTCCTCAATGGCCGTTACCAGGCCGGGTATGGTGCTTTCACCGGCCACAATATCTACTTTCAGCCCGGCCCCGGCCGCGGTGGCGGCGGTCTTGGGACCGATGCAGGCAATCTTGACCCCGTTTATGGCGACCTCTCCATCGCCGAGGGCAGCCATCAGGTTGGATACCGTGGAAGAGCTGGTAAAGGTAATGAGGTCGATTTTGCCCGACTCCAGAAGCTCTCTGGCACGGGAAACAGCCTCTAAAGCCGGCACCGTCTGATAGACGGTGACCTCGTGCACTTCAGCGCCGAGATGGGTGAGACCCTTCGTCAGCTCTTTATCAGCGATGTCGGTGCGGGGCAACAGGAACCGCTGTCCTTTGATATTTGCTTTCTTAAGCCCGGCGATAATACCTTCACTGGTGTAGACGGCCGGACAATAGTCGGGTGTTACCCCTTTCTCTTCCAGTGCCCGGACGGTAGCCGGGCCGATAGCACCGATTTTGAGGCCGTGGAGCGCCCGCGCGTCCCGCTTCAAACTGTGCAGTCGGGCAAAGAATGCCGCAACACCATTGACGCTGGTAAAAATTATCCAGTGATAGTGCTTCAGGTTAGAGATGGCGGAGTCGAGCTCCGCCGTATCGGCGACAGGCTGGATATCGATGGCGGGTAGCTC
>JAUYDJ010000072.1 GCA_030690025.1 Chloroflexota bacterium
ATCAGCCACCGGCGGACTGATTGCCCACCTCATCACCAATGTCCCCGGCAGCTCGGCGTATTTTAAGGGGTCGGTCACTGCCTACAGCAATGAAGTTAAGGTTAAAGTGGCCGGGGTCAACGAAGCTACTCTAAAAAGGTACGGGGCGGTGAGCCACCAGGTAGCCGAAGAAATGGCGGCAGGCGGCCGGCGCCTCTTATCCGCCGATATCTGCCTGTCAACCACCGGTATTGCCGGGCCTGGTGGGGCAACCACTACCAAGCCGGTGGGACTGTTTTATATTGGCCTGTCATTTCCGGGCGGGACGTACAGTCGGAAGCACCTTTTTGCCAGCAGCCGGGAGCAAAACAAGCTCAGTGGGGCGCAAGCAGCCTTGGGCTGGCTGAAAGAGCGCCTCCTCAGCTTGACGCCCGGGCAGCCCGACTAGAAGCTTTATTATGCAAGAAACAACTCAGACCCAGAGCCGCCCCTCCCGCCGGCTTTCCTACGGCTGGATGGTAGTCATCGCCGGCTTCCTCGTCACCCTTGTTGCCGGTAATTTTCAATACAGCTTTGGCGTTTTTGTCAAACCGCTAATCAACCGCTTCGGCTGGTCGCGGGCGGCTATCTCCGGTTGTGTTACCACCCGCAACGTCGTCAGCAGCATTGCCAACCCGGTAATTGGTGTCCTGGCGGACCGCTATGAGCCCAGAAACCTCGTCTTGATTGGTGTCCTGCTGGCGGGCCTGAGCTACATACTCACCTCTCGCATCAACAGCGTGTGGCAGCTGTACCTCTTTCTGGGTGTCTTGACCGGTATTGCCGCGTCTACTTTCGTTATACCGGTCGTGGCCACCGCTACCAGGTCCTTTGGCAACCGGTCGGCGATGGCCAACGGCATCCTGCTCAGCGGCTTCGGCATGGCACAGGTAATCATACCGCCGCTGGCTACTTACCTCATATTAGCGTATAGCTGGGAGACTACCTACGTTGTTCTCGGGGTAGCGGCTTTGCTGATAGCCCCGGTGGCCTGGCGTCTCATGAGAAGACCGCCCCGTGACGGGCCGCTGGTCGAGCGCGTGTCGGCGGAGGCAACGCAGCCGAGCACGACTCCACCTGCGACTGAAGACAACTACACGCTCGGCGAGGCGCTGCACACGGCAGCTCTGTGGGGTCTGCTCCTGTCGCTGGTGGTAGTCGGCGCCGGTTATCAGATAATCACCGTCCACATCGTCGCGGCGGCAATTGATACCGGCGCTACGCCCGAAGCCGCCGCGATAATAGTCACTTTAAGCGGCATAACCAATACCATGGGCCGGCTGGTACTGGGCACTGTGGCCACCAGAATCAACGGCAGAATTGTCCTCACTGCCAGCCTGGCCACGCAGGCGCTCATGTTCTTGGCCCTGACCCGGGCCAGCAGCCTGCCGGCTTTCTATGTCATCGTCTCGATTCACGGCCTGGCTTACGGAGGGTTAGTCCCGCTGATGCCTTCGCTGGCTGCTAGCTTCTTCGGCACCAAAGCTATCGGTGCCATCTTCGGCATGATAAATACCGCCTACACCGTCGGCGGGGCATTTGGCCCGATTCTGGCCGGGTATATTTTTGATGTTACCGGCAGCTATTACATTGCCTTCCTCGCCGGAGCAATAATCATCGCCATCACTTTTGTGTTCAGCCTGACGCTGAGACCGCCCCGGCGGCGAACCCCTTAGCCGCCACCCGTCTCTATCCCCGAAATCCGAAAATACAAAAGGTTTTGCTTCATATGTCATTTGTTGTTGCGAGCCCCGATGAAATCGGGACGATTTCATCGGGATGACAAAGCAATCTCTTTGATTTTAGGGATTGCTTCGTCCCGACTTGTCGGGACTCGCAATGACGTGGGGTTTTAAGTTTAGAAACTTGAACATTTGAAATTGTTTACAATTTTAGCTATTTGCTTAACCGCCCGCCTTGAACCTATAATAGTGCGATAAATGTTTTCTGCCTTTGGGCTTTGAAGTGGGGGCAACCTATCACCGGAACCAAGCGGAAAATATCCTACGCCTGGATAGCGACCATTGCCGGGGCCTTTATTGTCTTTATCGCCGGTAATTTTCAATATACCTTTGGCGTATTCTTAAAACCGCTAATCTACAAGTTCGGCTGGTCAAGGGCGGCCATTTCGGCGGCCGTCACCAGTCGAAGTATTGCCAGCAGCATTGCTTCCCCATTTGCCGGCATCCTGGGCGACCGCTACGGCCATAGGCGAGTCATGCTGGTCGGCATTGGCCTGGTGGGACTGGGTTACCTGCTGGCCGCCCGGGTGACCAGCCTCTGGCAGCTGTACATATTTCTCGGCGCGCTGGTGGGCCTGGGTATGCCCGCTTTCTATGTGCCCCTTGTAACCATAATAACCGGCTGGTTTGGCCCCAAATCCTCATTTCCCAACGGCATCATCGCCAGCGGCTTCGGCTGGGCGCAGATTATTGTGCCTCCGGTGATGACCTACCTTCTTCTGAAGTACGGTCTGGCAACAAGTTGCGTTATTCTGGGCGCAGCCGTGCTAGTATTGGGCGCTGCTGCCTGGAGCTTCGTCAAAACACCGCCGGAAAAATCAGGGCCACCCCAACCGGGCAAGAACATGCCTGAAGTCATGACCATTCCCGACGAGACCAACTATACCCTTTCCGAGGCGCTGCACACCCCGGCGGTATGGCTACTGTGCCTGGTGCAGGCCATAATAGCCGCTGCTTTCCAGATGGTGGTCATCCATGTCATTGCCGCGGCTACCGATACCGGCATCACCGCTGAGGTGGCCGCCACCATATTGACCATCAGCGGCATCACCAACACCCTGGGCAGGCTGACCCTGGGTGGTCTGGCCGTTAAAGTGGGTAACCGGGTAGTGCTTACCATCTGCGTGGCGCTGCAGGCGCTGGCTCTTTATATGCTGACCGGGGCTAGTGACCTGAATGTCTTCTATGCGGCTACCATGCTCCACGGCTTCGGCTACGGCGGCGTGATTCCCATCATTGCCACGCTGACCGGCGCTTTCTACGGCACCAGGTCAATGGGCTCCATCTACGGCGTGGTAAACACTTCCTATACCGCCGGCGGAATCATCGGCCCGATTCTGGCCGGGTATATTTTCGATGTCACCGGCAGCTACCGTATTGCCTTTACCTACGCGGCTATCGCTACCACCGTAGCTTTTGTGCTCTGCCTCGTCCTCAGACCGCCGCGGCGCAAAGCCGCGCCGGGCTACGAGGGTTAGTAAACGTTAGCATTTGCCCTGAGCGGTTATCAGTGCTATACTCATAGGCATAAATTTTAGCTTTAGAAAGGTTGGCATATGAAAAGGGCTGATGGGCGCGCCTGGGACGAGCTACGTCCGGTCAAGATAAGCCTGGGTTTCCAGAGCTTTGCCGAAGGTTCGGCGTTGATTGAGCTGGGTAAGACCAGGGTGCTGTGCTCGGTGAGCATGGAAGATAGGGTGCCGTCTTTCCTCAAAGGCAGCGGCGGTGGCTGGGTGACCGCCGAATACGCTATGCTGCCCCGCGCCACCGTTACCCGTACCCCGCGCGATTCGGCGATGGGCCGCGTGGCCGGCCGCAACCAGGAAATACAGCGCCTCATCGGGCGGTCGCTGCGGGCGGTCACCGACCTCTCCGCGCTGGGGGAACGCACGCTCATCGTGGACTGCGATGTCCTCCAGGCCGACGGCGGCACCCGGGTGGCCGCCATCACCGGGGCTTACGTGGCCCTCTACCAGGCGCTGCAGACCTTGGCCAACATGGGGGTAATACACTCCATCCCGCTCAAGACCGCTGTGGCGGCATCGAGTGTTGGCATCGTGCACGGTAATGTGCTGCTGGACCTGTGCTATGACGAAGACAGCGGCGCCGAGGTCGATTTCAACGTGGTCATGACCAGCCGCGGCGAGTTCGTGGAAGTGCAGGGGACGGCGGAAAACAAGCCCTTCACTAAAGACAACATCGACCACCTGCTGGGGATTGCGCAGAAGGGTATCGAGCAACTCTTCCAGGCGCAGCAGGCTGCGCTGGCCACACTAAAGAGAAGCTAATCCGGGTCATTGCGAGTCCCGACCTGTCGGGACGAAACAATCCCTACCTTCGTTTGTCATTGCGAGCGAAGCGAAGCAATCCCTATGATTTATGCTTGAGATTGCTTCGTCATCCCGATGCAATCGGGGCTCCTCGCAATGACAGACCTAATCTAATCATCTTCTTGATGTCATTCTGAGTCCCGATGAAATCGAGGCGAAAAAATCGCTACCTTTCGTTTGTCATTGCGAGCGAAGCGAAGCAATCCCTATGATTCATGCTTGAGATTGCTTTGTCGTCCCGATGCAATCGGGACTCCTCGCAATGACAGATTAGTTTTAGGGCCTGACCTGCCCGCTGCCGAAGATGAGCCACTTGTAGCTGGTCAGCTCTTTCAGCCCCATCGGGCCGCGGGCGTGCATCTTCTGGGTGCTGATGCCCACCTCGGCCCCCAGGCCGAACTGGCCGCCATCGGTAAAGCGCGTGCTGGCATTGACATAGACGCAGGCGGCATCCACCTCGTTGAGAAAGCGCATGGCGGCGGTATAGTCCTCGGTGATAATCGCCTCGGAGTGCCCCGAGCCGTATTTTTCAATATGGGCCATGGCCTCATCGATGGAGTCCACCACCTTGACCGCCGCAATCAGGGCCAGGTATTCCTTGCCCCAGTCTTCGGCGGCAGCCAGGGCCAGCTTCAGCCCGGGCACCCTTTTCAGTATGGATAGGGCGCGCGCGTCGCAGTGCATCTCCACGCCGGCTTTGGCCCACTCTTTCGCAATCGAGGGCAGACAGCGCTCGGCGGCCTCGATGTGGACGAGCAAGGCATCCAGGGCGTTGCAGACGGTAGGCCGCTGCACCTTGGCGTTGTAGGCGATGGGCACTGCCTTATCGATATCGGCGCTGGCGTCGATAAAGGTGTGACAGACGCCAATGCCGCCGGTGACCACCGGCATGCAGGCGTTCTGCGAGACAAACTTGATAAGCTCGGCGCCGCCGCGCGGGATAATCAAATCGATAGTGCCGCCCATCTTGAGCATGTGGTTGACCAGGGCGCGTTCGGTGTTCTCGATGAACTGCACCGCTCCTTCGGGCAGACCGGCCCTCACGGCAGCCTCGCCGACTAAACGGGCCAGGACGCTGTTGGAGTTGACCGCTTCACGCCCGCCGCGCAGGATAACGGCGTTGCCCGATTTCAGGCAGAGGACGGAGATATCGATGGTGACGTTGGGCCGGCTCTCATAGATAGCGCCGATGACGCCTAGCGGCACGCGTTTCTTGCCGATGAGCAGGCCGTTGGGCAGGGTGCGCATGTCAAAGACCTCACCCACCGGGTCGGGCAGGGCGGCCACGGCCAGCACGTCCCGGGCTATCGCCTCCAGCCGGCTGGCGTCAAGCATGAGCCGGTCGAGCATGGCGGCGTTCATGCCGGACTTCTCCGCCGCTTTGTAGTCGAGCTTATTTGCGGCGATTATATCGCCT
>JAUYDJ010000128.1 GCA_030690025.1 Chloroflexota bacterium
GCCTCAGCCGTTTAATGTGAAGTCCCTGCTCGAGGGGGTGAGCTGGCAGATTGGCCCGGAGGTTAAGAGCAAGGGGCAGACGCTGACCCTGGAACTGCCTGACTCGCTGCCGGTAGTGGAGGCCGACCCGAAGCGCATCGAACAGGTGCTGCTTAACCTGTTGACCAACGCCTCCAAGTTCACTCACGAAGGCGGCCGCATTGTTCTGCGGGCCAGGCGGCAGGATGCCAGCCTTATTGTCGAGGTGCAGGACAGCGGCATAGGTATACCTAAAGAGGAGCAGGCCAGGCTGTTCCAGCCTTACAGCCGCATTGAGTTCGACCGGAAACGTTACCCGGGGATGGGACTGGGGCTGGCGCTGGCCAAGCGGCTGGTGGAGCTGCACGGGGGCAAGATTTGGGTGAAGAGCGATGTGGGCAAGGGGAGCACCTTTGCCTTCTCACTGCCTCTGCCCGGGAAGGCTAAGGAGCCAAAATGAAAGCGCTGGTTATCGAGGACGACCCCGGCATTATCGAGGCGGTCTCGCTGTGCTTCCAGCTGCGCTGGAGCGATGTGAAGGTAAGCTCGGCGAGTCAGGGCGCTAAAGGGCTGGAGCTTATTGAGACCGAGAAGCCGGACATAGTCATCCTGGATATAGGCCTGCCGGATATGGACGGCTTTCAGGTTATCCGCGAGATACGCCGCTTTTCCCAGGTGCCGGTAATAATGCTTACTGTCCGGGACAAGGACATTGAGATTGCCAAGGGGCTGGAGCTGGGGGCGGATGACTACATCACCAAGCCCTTCAGCCATATTGAGCTGGTGGCCCGGGTGCAGGCGGTGCTGCGCCGCGCCCGGGGGGTGCCGGTGAGTGAAGAACGGCCCTTTGTCAGCGGCAACCTGGTGATTGATTTCGCCCGTAACGAAGTCAGCGTCAGCGGTAAATCGGCCAAGCTCACTTCCACCGAATATAACCTCCTCTATCACCTGGTCAAGAATGAGGGGCGGCTGCTGCCCCACGAGACATTGCTGACCAAGGTCTGGGGGGAGACCTACCAGGACGCCCGCGACCTGCTGCGGGTGCACATCCAGCACCTGAGGCAGAAGCTGGGGGACAGCGCCGATTCGCCGAAAATCATCGTCACCGAGCACGGCATAGGCTACAAGTTTATCCGCCCCGCGTAGCGTTCTGGACCCCGGGACTATCCGTAATAATCTCAGTATATAGCTAATAATTGGCTTGTTCTATCCGCCCATATAAGCTACATAAGAGTGAAGTTCGGTAGGTAAAACCAGCATGGAACAACGTCCAAGTAAAGAGAAATGGGAATCAAGACGGCGATGGTTCGAAGAGCAAAACGAATTATTTTGTGTCGGGAATTCTTACGACCTTAGTGAACAAGCTTGTGCGCTAGCTTATGAGGTAGAGACTGCATTTTGCGCAGGAGCATGGGTCGCTGTAATTGTGCTTGCGATAGCGGTAGTTGATGCCCAACTGAGGGAAACGGAGTTTTGTGAATTCAAGGGAAGTACAAAAAAACTCTTAGAGGAATTAGACGTAAACAAAGATTAAGAGAAAGAAGAAACGCACTAATTCATGTGGACCCAGATAATCCAGCTATAACAATGGACCAACTGACACTAAATCAGGAAGAATTAGAAAAAGAGGCTAGTGCTTAGTGGCAAAAGTTCGCGCAATGATCGAGATTCTTCGCTACACTCAGAATGACGCAAATTCAACTGTCATCCTGAGCGTAGCGGGTGGTCTAGCCGGCAACGGCATCATTACGCTGACTTATGTAATTAGGTACTAGTCTAGCACCTTGAACCTGCGTTAGGGTATCGGCCATGGCCGTTTAAGCACCATGAGTTTCCCACACAGCCCCACACACGAATATTGACAACGCTTCGGGAAATTGAGAAGATTAAATTAATAAGTTATCTCCGCAGAACCCCGCCCGGCCCTCTCAACCCCTTTCACCCTCTGCGTAGTAATTTTTATACGGGCCTGTAAAACCCCGTGAATTGAAGTATGCCATGCGGCAAAGAAGACCGTTTCCTGTTCGCCCACAACCGCAGCCGGAACCCCAGCCACCACCCCCCCGACTGGTAGTCTTGCGCCAACGCCTCGGCCGCTTTTACGCCCGCTTCCACAGCGTCTTTCTAGTCGGCATAGCCGTTATCATCACGTTCGCCGCCGTGTTCCTGTATGACGCGAGCCAACCACCGCCGCAGCACCTGACGCAGCGCGATATCAACGCCGCTGTCGAGCGTGCCCTGGAATCGGCCAAACCCAAACCGTCATACGCATCGCTGGCTTACGAAATTATCCGCCCATCGGTAGTGCAGGTCCGTGCGCTTGTTTCACAGACCGATAACCAGACCGAAGGCGCGCTTGGTACGGGCGTCGTGGTTGACGATACCGGCCTCATCCTGACCAGCCTGCATATTGTTAAAGACGCCGTAGAAGTGCGCGTTATCTTCGCCGATGGCAGCGAATCAGAGGCATCCGTTATTGTGCGGCAGCCGGAAAACGACCTCGCCGTCCTGCGCCCCAGCATAATCCCCGATGACCTGTTGCCGGCTACGCTGGGCAGCTCTAATATGTTAAACGTCGGTGATGAGGTGGTCGCGGTAGGCAACCCGTTTGGCGTCAGAAACTCGCTATCGGCGGGAGTTGTCTCCGGCCTGAGACGAACTTTCCAGACGAAGACAGGCGAAACGCTGACGAACCTGATTCAATTTGATGCGGCGGTCAACCCCGGCAATTCGGGCGGGCCGCTGGTCAATCGCGACGGCGAAGTCGTCGGTATCGTCTCGGGGCTGCTGAACCCAACCGACCAGGATGTCTTCATCGGTATCGGTTTTGCCGTGACGATTGAGACCGCGGGTGGCGCGGCCGGAGCACCGCCGGTTTAATACGTGCAGATTAAAAAGCTCAAGACAATAATTGAAAATCCGCAGTGAGTGGGGAGGGCTAAATGACTGAAGAGATAATCAACAAACCCAAGGAAGCCCCGTTGATGGAGCAGGTCCTGTATGAAGTCAAAAAGGTCATCGTGGGGCAGGACCATTTGCTGGAGCGGGTGGTCGTGGCGCTCCTGTCGCAGGGCCACCTGCTGGTTGAAGGTGTGCCCGGCCTGGCCAAGACGTTGACCATCAAGACACTGGCGGAGGCGATTCACGGCACCTTCAAGCGCATACAGTTCACCCCCGACCTCGTGCCCGCCGACCTCGTCGGCACGCGCATCTACAACCAGAAGAATAGCGAGTTCAGCACCTCGCTCGGCCCGGTCTTTACCAACCTGCTGCTCGCCGATGAAATCAACCGCGCCCCGGCCAAGGTACAGAGCGCACTCCTGGAAGTGATGCAGGAACGCCAGGTCACCATCGGCGGTCAGACATACAAAGTGCCTGAACCGTTCCTGGTGATGGCCACGCAGAACCCGATTGAGACCGAAGGGACCTACCCTCTGCCTGAGGCGCAGGTAGACCGCTTTATGATGAAAGTGCTGGTGGACTATCCCAGCGAGCAGGATGAGTTCGTCATCGTGGAGCGAATGACGGGTACGCTGACGCCGGTCAAAGCAGTGGTAA
>JAUYDJ010000132.1 GCA_030690025.1 Chloroflexota bacterium
CGCCGCCGCTGGTAGATGGCGTTATGCTTCTGGATACAGTCCTGGGGTCCGGTCAAAGCCTCGATGGCCATGTACTGAATAGCGTGGGGTATCCCCGAATCCAGATTGGATTTAAGCACCTTCAGGGCGTTTATCAGCATGGCATTGCCCACCGCCATGCCAATGCGCCAGCCGGTCATATTGTAGCTCTTGGAGAAAGAGTGAAACTCTATGCCTACCTCTTTGGCACCGTCGGCCTGCATTAGGCTGGGAGGCTGATAACCTTCATAGTTGACCTCTGTATAGGGTGTGTCATGGCAGACCACCAGGTCGTTTTGCTGGGCGAATTTGACTACCCGGTTGAAAAAGTCAACCCCGGCTACGGCGCCGGTGGGGTTATTCGGGTAGTTAATCCACATCAGTTTGGCGCTCTTGAGAATATGGGCCGGTATAATATCCAGGTCGGGCAGGAAGCCATTTTGCTCGGTAAGCGGCATGTAGTAGCAGCGGCCGCCCGCCAGCATAACGCTAACCGGGTAGACCGGATAGTGGGGGTCGGTCACCAGGGCAACATCCCCGGGATTAATGATGCACAGCGGGAAATGGGCAATACCCTCTTTAGCGCCAATCAGGAGCAGCACCTCCTTGTCGGCATCCAGGGAAACATTAAAGCGCTTCTTATACCAATCGGCCACTGCCGTGCGCAAACCCAGCAGACCGTCATCATCCGGATAGCGGTGGTTAGCCGGGTCATGCGCTGTCACGCACAACCGCTCGATAATATGGGGCGGCGTGGGAATATCAGGGTCGCCAATCCCAAAGCTGATTACCTCTTCACCCCGCGCTCTTTTCTCGGCAATCTTCTTATTGATTTCGATAAAAAGATAGGGCGCTAAATTCTCCTGTCGTCTCGACACTCTCATTTCGACTCCACCTCAGTCTTTCCATTCGCCGGTAAATACGAGCTCAGCCGGGCCGCTGAGAAATACCTCACCGGTGCCATTCCACTCCACATTAAGCACACCGCCGGGCAGCTTGACGTCAACTTCACTGCCAACATGCCCGCGCAACTGGGCAGCCACCGCCACGGCGCAGGCGCCGGTGCCGCAGGCCAGCGTTTCACCAGCCCCCCTCTCCCACACGCCAACCTCTATCTGCTGTTGACTTACCACATTGGCGACCTCGAAGTTAACTCTTTTGGGAAAGAGCGCCAAGTGCTCGACCTTAGGGCCAAGCTCCAGCAGCGGGAATTCAGCCACCGGGTGCTGCCAGAAGTAGACGGCATGCGGGTTGCCCATGGAGACCAGGTTTAAGTCCAGCTCCTTGCCGTCAACAACCACACGGTAGCTCAGCATCGACTTTATCCGGGTGAAATTCATACTACCTGCGGTAAGGACTACCGGGATATCCTCAGGACGGAATTTTGGTCTGCCCATGGCAACCTGTATTCTGGTGCCCGTCACTGTTTTATGAAGCTTTACCAGGCGGATACCGGCCAGGGTCTCCACCATCATTTGCGCGGGATGATTACCGGCAGACTTGAGCAGGCCTTTCTCCAGGACATACCGGGCAAAGCATCTGATGCCGTTGCCGCAGGCTTCCGCCTCCGAGCCATCCGGGTTAAAAATGCGCATGCGAAAATCGGCTTTGTCCGAGGGCAGCAGCAAGAGCAGCCCATCCGCGCCAATACCGAAATGGCGGTCGCACATCGTCCGGGCCAGCGCCGGCCAGTCACGTTCGCTATCGCTGGCCTCTACCAGCACAAAGTCATTGCCGGCGCCCTGCAGTTTGGTAAAATTCATATTAGCATCATTATAGCATATCCTTTTCAAGAAATACGGCAAAATGTGCCGAGCTTTTTGCCGCTACTCATTGATGAATGCAGCGATTTGTGCGGTGATTTCTGGCTCAGGGCTAGTCTGGATATCAAACCATTTGATTCTGCGGTCATTCAACCGGAACCAGTTGTACTGGTGGCGCACCAGGCGGTGGGTCTCCGACTTGATTTGCTCGATGGCGGCGTCTAACGTGAGCTCTCCCTGGAGAAACTGGCCAATTTGCTTGTAGCCAATGCCAGACATCGCCGGCAGGTTGAGGCCGTATCCCATGTCCATCAACCTCCTCACCTCGTCCAACAGGCCCCGCTTTATCATCTCGTCAACTCTCAGGTCGGTGCGGCGGTACAGTCCTTCTCTGTCCGTGGTCAAACCAATCATTAGACTTCGGAAAGGCGGTGCCTGCTTAGACGGCGCGGGTATCCCGGTTTTGCTGCGCACCTCGAGGGCCCGGATGACGCGGCGCACATTGCGTGGGTCAATCTTCTGCGCGGCCGCCGGGTCGAGCTTGACCAGCTCCTGGTAAAGCTCGTCGCCGCCAGCCTCGTTAGCCCTTGCTTCCATGCGGCGTCTGAACTCGAGGTCGGGAGGGACTTCTGGTATCTGCCAGCCTTCCAGCACCGACCATACATACAGGCCGCTGCCCCCGACCAGCAACGGCAGCTTATGGCGCCGCTGAATATCTGCAATAGCGCGGTAGGCCAGGGCCTGATATTGGGCCAGGCTGAAGTCCTCGTCGGGATTGACGATATTAACGAGGTGATGGGGAACAAGGGTTAGCTCTTCCGGGGTGGGCTTGGCCGTGCCGATATCCATATACCGGTAGACCTGACGGCTGTCGGCGCTGACTATCTCCCCGTTAAATGTCCGGGCCAGATGTAGCGCCAGCCGGCTTTTACCGGTGCCGGTAGGGCCAACAATAGCGACTAAATGCCCCATATCATCTAAAGTAGGAATAAATAACGAGAGGTTATCCGGCTCTCAGCGGCCCTTGATTTCCGCGGTTTGCTTGACGATACCCAGGAACTCGGCGGCTTTGAGACTGGCCCCGCCGACCAACGCGCCATCTATCTCCGGCTGGCCCATAAACTCGGCCGTATTGGCCGCGGTGACACTGCCGCCATAGAGAATACGCGTTTTCCCGGCGAATTCCTGGCCGTAGAGATGGGCGAGGTTGCGCCGTATTAGCCCGATGGTCCGGTTAGCCTGTTCGCCGGTGGCCGCCCGCCCGGTGCCAATTGCCCAGACCGGCTCATAGGCGATTACGAGAGCATCCGCAGAGCTAATGCCGGCCAGGGACGACCTTAGCTGCTCGGTCACGACTGCCTCGGTACGGCCGGCCTCATTCTCTTCCAGCCTCTCGCCCACACACAGGATAGGCTTCAGCCCAACCTTGAGCGCTGCCGCAATCTTCTTGTTCACGACCTCGCCGGTCTCATGGAAGTACTGCCGCCGCTCGGAGTGCCCGATAATGACATACTCGCACAGTCCGGCGAGCATTAGCGGGGAAACCTCGCCGGTATAAGCGCCCTTTTCGGCGAAGTAGACATTCTGCGCACCCAGCTTGATGGAGCTGCCCTTGATTAGCTCTTTCACCGTAGTTAAAGAAACAAAAGGTGGGCAAAGCACATTCTCCACGCTATCTATCTGCTCCAGGCTATTGCGCATGGCCTTGACTAATTCCACAGCCTCGCCGACAGTGGTATTCATCTTCCAGTTACCGGCAATCATGGGCATACGCATCTGGGCCTCCGTTTTTTCAGGCACCGAATTTGGCCAGTTTCAGGGCATTGGCCATAGCCAGGGACATTACCTGGGTAGCGGGGAACCGCCCCAGTCCCCCGGCAAGGCAGGTTGATTCGCTAAACTTGGTCACCGTGTCCGTGCGGCACCATTTTGAATACAAGAGGATGGGCACCGGGTGCCAGCTGTGCCCTTTGAGTATGGCCGGCGTGGAATGGTCGCCGGTTACCACAATGACATCAGGCTCCAGGGCGGTCAGCACCGGCAGCGCGGCGTCAATCTGCTCAATTACCCGCACCTTCCGGGCAAAGTCGCCGTCTTCGCCCGCCGTATCCGTCCCCTTGAGATGCACGAAGAAAAAGTCGTGGTTGGCGTAGCTCTGTTTCAGCGTGCTCAGCTCATCCTCGATGGTGGACCCGGTAGGCAGAACTTCCATGCCCACCAATTTGGCCAGTCCCCGGTACATGGGATAGCTGGCAATGGCCGCCGGCTTGAGCTTGTAGACTTCGCTCATTGAGGGCAGGTGAGGTCGATGAGAAAAGCCCCGTAGCAAAATCATGTTAGCCGGGTGGTGGTCGGCCAGGGCCGCCCGGGCACTGGCAACAAATTTATTAGCGATACTGGCCGTTCTATCTGATTCGGAACGGAGCGCAGTAACCGGCTTGGGGGCGGCACCCACCTGCTGAGGGTCGGAATCAGTCACCTCGGCGGCCAGCCCCTTACCGCGGAAGACGACCACAAAACGGTGCTCTTTCACCGGGCGGACGAATACCTTGACCCCGGCGATTACCTGTCCATCCAGGAGCTGACTCAGCTCAGCGCACTTCTCCGTGGAAATGCGTCCCGCCCGGCGGTCAGTTATCAGGCCAGCGCTGTCTACCGTGCAGAAGTTCCCACGGGCCGCAATGTCACCCGGCTGAACGTCAAAGTCCACCCCGATTGCCTCCAGCACTCCACGGCCAATCTTAAAAGTGACCGGGTCATAGCCAAACAGCGCCAGATGCCCAGGAGCGCTGCCCGGAGTTATTCCGGGACCCACCGGGTCAGTTAGGCCGCAGATACCGCGGGCCGCCAGTTTGTCCAGGTTAGGCGTACTGGCGGTCTCCAGCTCCGTCTTGCCAGTCTCCGGGTGAGGCAGCCCACCCAGCCCATCCATGACCAGCAATACAATCTTAGTTGGCGACGGCTCGGCAATCTCTTTGATTAAATCAAGATTATTTATGTCAACTTCTCCTTACTCTTCCGACGGGAGGGGCACCAGCGAGAGGCCACGCCTCTCTGCAGTACCCTATCAGCCTCGCCTCCGGAAGACCTGCGGGCTTTTGTCCAGCAATGCTTCTACACCAGGCAGCTTTTCGCCGCTGAGAAACTCCAGTGAAGCGCCTCCGCCGGTGGAGATAAAGGTCATCTTGTCCGTAAGCTTCATCGCATTGACTACCTCGGCCGTTGACCCGCCGCCGATGATAGTAGCCGCCTTTAATCCGGCGAGCAGCTGCGCCATGGCCCGGGTGCCGGCAGCAAATTTTGGTATCTCATATATACCCATCGGGCCGTTCCAGAATACGGTGCGGCAGCCGCGCAGCTCGTCCTCGAACGCTTTAATAGTTTGCGGGCCGATGTCCACAATCTTCTTGTCTTTCGGAATCTTGCCTACCGACACAGTCTGGGTCTTCGCCTTGGCGGAGACCTCGTCAGCCACGACCACGTCCACCGGCAGGTGCAAATGTACTTTTTTTGCCATCGCGCCCTCGATTAATCTGGCGGCAGTGGCCAGCCTGTCTTCCTCGACTAGCGACTGTCCTACTTCGTATGCCTGAGCTTTCAAAAAGGTAGCCGCCATACCGCCGCCAATGAACAGCGCGTCTACCTTGCTCAGGATGTTTTCTATCATTGCCACTTTGTCGCTCACCTTAGCGCCGCCAAGCAGGGCGGCAAAGGGGTGCTCCGGGTTCTCCAGGATGCGGCCCAGAGTCGCCACCTCGTTTTCCAGCAGAAAGCCAGACACGGCTGGCAGGTATTTAGGAATACCGGCGATGGAAGCATGGGCCCGGTGCGAGGTGCCAAAGGCATCATTGACAAAAACGTCACCCAGGCGAGCAAGGGACCGGGCAAATGTATCGTCGCCGGCTTCCTCCTCATTATGGAAACGGAGGTTCTCCAGAAGCAGGATATCGCCAACTTTCATTGCGGCTACTGCCGCTTCCGCCTCCGGCCCAATACAGTCCACCGTAGTTTTTACCGGCCTCCCCAGAATCTCCGCCAGTCGCCGGGCAACCCCGGTCATACGGAGTTCCTCCACCACCTTGCCTTTAGGTCTGCCCAGATGGGACATCAGGATGACCTTGGCGCCTTGCTCAAGAAGATACTTTATGGTGGGTAGTGACGCCCGTATTCGGCTATCGTCGGTTATCTTGCCGGTCTTTTCATCGATGGGGACATTAAAGTCCACCCGGACCAGCGCCCGCCGGTCACTGACGGCGATATCTCTGACGGTCATCTTTTCCATCTCATACCTCTTCAGCATCATTTGGGGGATAGCGAGTGTAGACCCACTGCTATTATACTACCGATTTACCAAAGATGGGATACCCGGCTACCTGACTTTCAAAGAGAGGTCGGGGAACAGCGCCCGGACCTGCTGCGCTATCCCGGCGGCGTTGAGGCCGTATTTGGCACGCAACAGGGCCTGAGTACCCTGCTCAATGAATTCATCCGGTAGCCCGATGCTCCGTACCTGGACATCGCTCCGGCCCGCTTTCTGTAAAAGCTCGGCAACGTTGCTACCGAAGCCGCCGGCAAGGGTATTCTCCTCTATGGTAACCATATGTTTAATACGATTGGTGAGGTCCAGTATCAACTCAGTGTCGAGAGGCTTGGCAAAGCGGGCGTTGACCACGGTGGCTTCCAGCCCGTGGGAGGCTAACTCCCGGGCCGCTTCCAAAGCCGGGGCTACGGTGGCCCCGATGGCCAGTATGGCGACATCGTTACCGTACCTCAATACCTCTCCTTTGCCTATCGGAATGCGGTGAAGCTCCTGGTCCAGCGGCACTCCCAGCCCGGAGTTCCGCGGGTAGCGTACCGCCATGGGGTGGCCGGCCTGCACCGCAGTGTAAAGCAGGTGCTGCAGCTCATTCTCATCCTTGGGTGCGGCGACGATTAGATTGGGGACCAGTGTCAGGTAGGAAAGGTCGAAGGTGCCCTGATGGGTCTTACCGTCATCGCCCACTATGCCGCTCCGGTCGATGGCGAAGACTACCGGCAAGTCCTGAAGGCAAACATCATGGATTATCTGGTCGAAAGCGCGCTGTAAGAAGGTGGAGTAGATGGCCACGATGGGGACGAAGCCCTGTGTGGCCAGCCCGGCAGCAAAGGTGACCGCGTGCTGTTCGCAGATGCCCACGTCAAATAGTCGGTCGGGGAACTCCGCGCCGACAATACTCAGGCAATTTCCCTCCGGCATGGCCGGGGTGATGGCTACCAGCTTAGGGTTCTCACGGGCCAGGCGAAGAACGGTCTGGGCGAATACCTCACTGTAAGTAGGCGTGCCGCTGCTGCTGCCCCCCTTCGCCGAGACCCCGTGAAAATAGACGGCATCGCTTTCGGCGGGGAGATAGCCCTTACCTTTAGTCGTGATAACGTGCACAAAGGTCGGTTTGAAATGGTAGTCCCTGGCCTGGGCCAGGGCAGTCTCCAGGTCGGCAATGTTGTGTCCATCAACCGGGCCTATGTAGGTAAAACCCAACTCCTCCCAAATGGTGGACGGCATCACCAGTCCCTTAAGTCCGCTCACCATGCGCTGGCTCAACTTCCAAAACCAGTTGCCCATCGGCAAGGCACTAAGCACGCGGCGGCTGCCCTCCTTGGCCTGATGGTAGCGGGGGTGAAAACGCACTTTGCTCAACAGCTTGGCCAGAGCGCCAACCGTGGGTGAAATGGACATACCGTTGTCATTAAGCACCACGATAAGCCGGGCACTCAGATGGCCGGCATGGTTAAGGGCTTCCAGTGCCATGCCGCCGGTTATCGCGCCATCACCAATTACGGCCACTACGCGGTAGTTATCATCGGAGAGGTCGCGGGCAATTGCCATGCCGAGCGCCGCTGACACCGAAGTGCTGGCATGACCGGCCCCGAACGGGTCATGTTCGCTCTCCTGGCGGCTGGTAAAGCCGGATAGTCCTCCATACTGGCGCAAAAGTGCGAAGCGCTCTCTACGACCGGTAAGCAGCTTGTGAACGTAGCTCTGATGTCCTACATCCCAGATAATCTTATCTCGCGGGCTATCAAAGACCCGGTGCAGGGCAATGGTAAGCTCAACGACGCCAAGGTTGGAAGCCAGATGGCCGCCGTTAGCCATTACCACGGTTACCAGCTCTTCTCTGACCTCGGCGGCCAGCTGTTTAAGCTGCGGCTGACTCAGCTTCTTTAAGTCTGCGGGGCTGTCTATGCTGTCTAATAATGACATATTTCCCGAACCGGGTCGTCAAGTTCAATTCATACTAACAATGTGCCTTGATGATTGTCAAGCTCACTTGGTGTTATAATCTGATTGTGGTTACATCTATCGAGCAACAATTACTGGACTTCATCGCCCAGGTCTACAACTTAATGCACTGGCCGGGAGTGGTATTGCTGATGGCCATCGAGAGTGCCTGCATTCCATTGCCCAGTGAGATAATAATGCCACTGGCCGGCTGGATGCTCATCAGGAATGAGTCCCTGCCCGCCGTCTACACGCTGGTGGCCGGTGCCTACGGGGCCCTGGGGTGCACTATAGGCTCATTCATCGCCTATGAGATTGGCATATCAGGCGGGCGCCGCTTCCTGGAGAGGTACGGCAAATATGTCCTCATCTCTCACCACGACCTTGACCAGGCGCAGCAGTGGTTTGATAAGCGCGGCAGCTGGGCCATTTTTGCCTCCCGCCTGCTGCCGGTGGTGCGCACCTTCATCAGTCTGCCGGCGGGAATAGCCCGCATGCACCTCGTTAAGTTCCTTATATATACCTTCATCGGGTCGTTCATCTGGTGTACCGGCCTCGCCTACGGCGGTTACCAACTCGGTGAGCACTGGGAGCAGGTGCGGGCGGTCATGCGACCTTTTGACCCGCTTATCGCTGCCATTATCGTGGTCGGCATTGGCTACTATATCTACCGGCACCTCAAACGCTTTAAGCAAGCTGAATAGGCTTGACCTTATCATTCCGGTCATGCTAAATTTTAGGGGTGGGTAGCGTGTCCCTGTAGCTCAGTAGGATAGAGCAGCTGCCTTCTAAGCAGCGGGTCGCGCGTTCGAATCGCGCCAGGGACGCCAGAACCCTAATTTAGCTTCAGAATTGCTCCGAAACCGCCCTTACAACAGGGGCGGTTTCTCTTTTTCGGAGAAGTTGCACCGCTGCCTTCGGTTTCTCCCTCCTTCCCGTGGCCGCCGGATACTTGTCCAGCGGACTATTCCCCAAAGAGGAGGCAAGTAGGACAATGAGAAGCAGGAAGAACTTGAGGTGGCAGGACATGGATAAGAGTAATATGCAGTTGCACGATCTGATTCAATTCTTCGATACCTATAACCGCAGCGACGGTAAGTCGCCATGCACTTTGCGCTGGTACCGCCAGTCGCTCGGTATGCTGCTCGGTTGGCTGACCGAAACCGGACGCCCGACGACCTTAGGCTACCTCGACGAAAACAGCGTCCGCGAGTTCATCCTGTGGATGCAGGGGCGGCGTATCCGCGGCCAGCCGATCAGAGTGCCGACAGTAAATAACCGGGTACGAGCCCTGCGGTCTTTCTTTAACTGGCTTTTCCGGAAGGGCTATACCGAGAGCCATTTGCTCCAGGACGTGAAGCCTCCCCGTCTGCCAAGGGTGATGGTGGACATACTGTCGGATGACGAGATAAGTCGCATTATGTCAAGCCTGGAGCAGTCAACCATGACCGGCAGCCGTAACGTCGCCATCCTGGCAATGTTCCTCGATTCCGGGTTGCGTCTCTCCGAACTCGCCGGGCTGAAAGCCATGGACGTCCATATCGAAGACCAGTACGTGAAGGTCCTGGGAAAAGGTTCCAAGGAGAGAATGGTGGCCTTCGGCAATACCGCCCGGAACGCCCTCCTCCACTACTCTGTGCACTTCCGGGGAGAGCCGGCTCACTCGGGGGTAGAGGAGTTCTTTCTTACCATCGACGGGTATCCCATGTCCAACCAGGCGGTCAAGTCCATGCTGCGCCGGGTCGGTGCCGCGGCCGGGGTACCCCGGCTGCACGCCCATCTCTGCCGTCATACCTACGCCACCAATTTCTTAATCAACGGCGGCAATGTCCTGCTGCTCAAACAAAACCTGGGCCACACCACCCTGGCGATGGTGGACCACTACGTGCACCTGGCCACCAGCAAGGTGGCGGTCCTCAGCCGGGATTTCTCGCCACTGGATAGACTGAATATTCGGGGCTTGCATCGTGGGGGGAACGGGGACCGGGGTAACCGCCGGAACGGGGTTAAGGTATTCCAGCGGTGTTCAGGGTAAATCTGACCGTGTAAGAAGCAAGAATAGAAAGAGTAAGCCATCAGCGACACGGTACTTTCATCCTGAAATCTCGCAGCGGGGCATAATCCGCCGACAGCAGCAGTCCATCGATTTCATCGCATGTTATCTCGCTACAACCATGCATCAGGGCCAGCCCCAGCAGCATAACCGTGTTCCGGCTCGGGTGTTTCTCACCTTTTTCCAGCCTGCCCAGGAAGGCCTGGTCGAGGCCCGTCAGTTGCCACAACCGGTACCGCGATTTGCCGGCCTTGTTCCTGAGCTTGCACAGATTATCCCCGAAATTCATACCGTGTCCTATAACTCCAAAGGGAACGTATCACGCCGGCTGTCTCCGGCATACACTGCCCTCTTTCATCGTTAGCCAGTTTCCCGTGCACTACCCTGCCCGCCCGGATAATGACTCCGCCCGTTTTCGGTAACCTAAACGTCGGCGCGCCCGTCGCTATCCTGCTCTCCATCCTTCGCCCCATCAGTGTCTCTGGTAAAGTGCTGTCGGACTGTCCCATTTACAGGTCGTAGGTCTCCCCCTGGCTCTGACCCTATTGCCGACGAATATGGCTTACGTGCTCCTTTCGGGACGTATCGGGCGTCTGCAGGTCGTGTGCCACCGGCATATTTCCTGCCAATGCCGGCCCCGCTTTCCTTCTTAGCCTGATGCCGGGTCTGGTCGGCCAGGGACGCGAGTAACTTCAGAAAGGTCAGAGAAGCCGCACCGGATTTGGATGTCTTGTGATACCGGCCGGATACCTCCGGTTGTCTTTTGGGTCCTCGGGCGCCTGAGGCTGTGCCAGTCCCCTCTTCATATTGCCTTCTGCCGCCTCCGCTTGCAGGGCGTAAAATCATATCGATAATGCCCTTGATTCGTCCATCCAGTTCCCGGCTCCGGCCGCTAAGGACGGTCTGCTCTGCCGTCTTATAGATTTTAGCCCTGATGTTTTCTTTCATATTGCGTATCTTGTGGTCATAAGATACCCTGATGTGGCAATACTTGTTTATTATTGCGGCCATCACCCGGGGGTCTTTCCCGGCGACATCCAGCAGCGCCTTGTTAGCCGCCTCCTCCAATCTGTCTTCAATCGTTCTATGGTGGCGGCTACGCGCTCGGGGTTGACCTATTGTCAAACCAAATATTCTCATTTCTATCTCTGCCATTTATTTCGGCCGGTACGAGTAACAGTCTTCAACACGGTCTCAACTTTACCCCTATTCCTTATCTATGGGCCTGACGGTCCCTGGGCTATTTATGTTGCCTACGGGTAATGGACGGGAACAATCCGGCCTTTCAGCAGACGTTATGTCAAGTATCTGATGACTACTCGCTTTTGTCTCGCATTAGCTGCTTCAGTTTTTCTGTCACCATCCAGGGCTTCTTGCGCCCGAACTTATCAGCGAACTGAATCACTTCCAGGGCGGCGAAAAGTCGTTCCTCAATTTCGGTCCGCTGCCGGTCCAGTTTATAGTTAGGCCATTTTCCTCTCATCGCCTGCAATAGTCCCCACGGTTTTTGCATGCGAGCGACCACCTCCTCGCGGGACATTCCCAGGGTGGCAGCCGTAGAGGATGCCGACTGATGGATATCGCCAGGAGCACGTTTTACTACCGGCGCAAGGCGCCATCGCCCGAAACGAGTGCGGACATCGCCGACCGTATTGAGGCCATCT
>JAUYDJ010000182.1 GCA_030690025.1 Chloroflexota bacterium
TAGACAATGCCGTATAGCTCCGCCGCCGTGTCCCCGGTCTTGACCAGGCTGCCCAGCGGCGGGGTCTGGTTAAGCTCGTAGCACTGCGCCAGAAAGGCGGTGGTGCTGGCTTCAATCACCTCACCGACTCGTTCCGCCATAGGACCTCCCTTTACCAAATATCTAAATCCTAAATACTAAAATATAATCTAGAGATTTCCCCCTTTGAAAAAGGGGGACTAAGGGGGATTTCGAAATCCCTCTCAATCTCCCTTTACGAAAGGGAGAGGTTCTGGCTGACTATTTGGTAAGCTATTTTATTTCGTCTTTTTCTTTTCTTCTACCTTCTTCTCTTTGGCCTGCTTGGGTTTCTTCACGTTATGTCTGCCTTTAGACCCCATTGTTGACCTCCTAGCTACCAGGATAGCATTTTCTTAATCACAAGAAGACCTATGGCAGATGCCAGTATGGCCCATATTTGGACTTTATTAAACAAATCCGGAACAGATATGAATATTATTACCGCAATCCATATTACTAAGAAGATCAATTTTGCTCCAACTCCAACGTCCCCTAAATTCCCGGCAACGCCAAGAAATAAGATGGCGAAAGCAATTAAGATGCATAACATCCCCCACCAAAACCCCCATCCTGCTTGCATGATAGCCAATCCCAGACCTGTGAAACCAAGAAACCATACTATATGCCTTATTTGGGCTGCAGACGCCCATTGGAGATACTCTTTTCGCTTCCATCCATAGACCAGACACAAGTTGATAGCCGATAATAAGAAAAGGAATGCGATAACAACTTGAACCCAAAACCATCCACCTGAAGCATTATGTGTTCGTATAGCGGCTGCAAACAAGCTTAAAGATAAGATGCCCTGTGCTTCGGCGGTAGACTTTTCACGCTCCCTGTCTTGATTAGTGAATTGCACTTTTCTCCTGCTTCTCAAGGCCGACTAAATCAATCCTAAATTCGCATTGCCTTTTTATTCTATTTCTCCCCCCGTTGGCCATCGAATTTTGGTCATTTCACTTTGGCTTAGAATTTAGAGTTTCTCGTTAAATCCACCTCGTTCTCTTGCTGAAGCTCTTGGCGGAGCTAAAGCTGGGCATGTGCTCGTCCACCAGGGACGATTCCACCAGTTGCCAGAAATTTTCCCTATCGGCGGCGGTGACTACGGCTTGCTCGTGGGCTTCGCTCAGCGCCACCGGGTAGCCCAGTCCCCGCCGGCACTGGTCCAGCACCAGGCCATGCGTGAGGTTAAGCAAAGTCTCATCGGCGGCCACCCACTGCGGAATTTCCACCCGGGCGACCTCTTCATCCAACCGAAGGTAGAAAAAATGCACCTGGTGGTCGCCATAATGCTTCCGCACCACCGAAGACTGGCTGGCAAAGACCGCCGACCTCTCGCCCGGGCCGAGAAGTGTGGAGAACAGCTCCCGGTCCTGGACGCCGCCCACGGCATCACAGTCGCGCTTGCCCGCCGGACAAAAGACATCGCAGTCGGGCACGTCACGCGGGCAGATGGCGACGCGCAGGGCGTTGACCACGTCCGTGCCGCGCGGCAGGCTGATGTAGCTGGCCAGCGCCAGCTTCCGACTGTCATTAAGCTTTCTGATGTCATTGAAACAGCTGAGATAGCCCTTATCCAGCATGACCTCGCTAACAAAGTCGGGGTAAGCCTCCAGTCCCCACAGGATGAGCGAGCCGTCCAGCAGCGCCAGGCTGGAGCTACCGGCGGGCTGTTCCGAGGCCAGTTTAGCCAGGTGACGGCACTCCTCGACGGCGCGCTTGATACCCAGCAGCGGCCCCTCGATGAGTTGCTCACGGGCCGTGGCGCCGGTCGACCGGATAACCAGGTCGGCCTCATCGGCATAGAGCCGGGGCAAGCTGTCCAGCGCGGCCCGGGATACGGCGCCGTAGTGCAGACTGACCGCGCCGATGTTTATCAGGTAGCAGCGGGTAGAACGGTGGCGGTCGACTTCTATCTGGGAGCCGTCGGTAGCCAGGACATCAAATTCTCCGGGCAGACCGGGAGCCGGATACCGCCGGGCAATGCCATCCACCAGTCCAGCCACGAGCCAGGTAGTCTTACCCTGGCTGGCGGCGATTTTCTCCTTCAGGGCATCAAGGTCAATAGCCTCGTCGCCGGCGACCTGGAGGGCACGCTCAAGGTGCTGCCGCCTTTCCTCACCGCTGGCCCTGAGCCGGGCCACCATGCCCCCCACCTGCGACACCACTTTATTCAGGTCTAACGACACGTTCCAGCCCCTCGTTGAAATTGAGTCCCGTTTCTTATGCCACAGTATAACCCCTTTAAGGTTATTTACTCAAGCAATGGCATTGAAATCCTGAATCCTAAACCACACTTTACTCCGGTCATTGCGAGTCCCGACCTGTCGGGGCGAAGCAATCTCTATCTTTTGCACGCTGAGATTGCTTCGTCGTCCCGACTACATCGGGACTCCTCGCAATGACAATAGCTGGGTTTAGATATCAGAATTTACGCACCCCCAACCACAGGTTTGGGGTCAGTAAGATAAGTGATGGTATAATTCTGTAAAAGGCTACAA
>JAUYDJ010000252.1 GCA_030690025.1 Chloroflexota bacterium
CGACAAGAATGCAAATTGTCAATGTAAAGAGAACCTTGGTTCTGCTCAATCATGGTTGTCATTGCGAGGAGTCCCGATGGAATCGGGACGACGAAGCAATCTCATTCCCCACCCATCCGAGATTGCTTCGCTGCGCTCGCAGTGACGCAGCAACCAAAAGTGAACAGTACCAAATAGTTAACGGTGAAGGTAAATAGAAGAAGGGGGCAAAGCCCCCTTCCATAGACTCAAAGCGCAGCCGGTTTAGCCGATTTGTTTTCCGACCTTGTAAGAGGTGGGGCTTTTGATGGAGAACTCGAATAAGGCATCAAACGGTATTTCTTTGTCCCAGCCCTGCGCTTCAAAGATGCCCGGTGCTACGCTTTCGCCAATGATTATGCCGTCGCTGGCCAGGGCTTCGCTGACAAACTTCTTGGTCTGCTCGAACGGGATGCGGCACAGGCCGGACATCAGCACGATGACTTTGGCCCTGACCGGCGCTGCCTTTCGGGTGGCCACCATGCCCACGTTTTCCAGGTACTCCAGCCGGTGCAGGTGGTTAATATCCGACTCCGGGGCGTAGTAAAGGTTGAGGTTGAGGTCTCTCAAGCCAAAGCTGAAGTAGGTGGCAAACGAGTAGCAGGGCCCCGGGCAGCCGGCAAAAATGAGGTTCCCCCCGGCCTTTATGCCGGTCTGGAGGACGAGTTCCTTGAACATCGGCAGCATAAACGTGTAGTCTTTACCCCGTGATACTACCTTCTTGTCCATAGAACCCGTCCCCCTATGTGTATTCTATGTCCTCGGTCGGTTGCAAATATCAAGGGCGATGAGCGCGTAGGCTTTGGCAAAGCCGTAAAGTTCATCGATAGCCATGCCAAAGGCAGCGCCTTTAGGCAGGGTGCCCGCGCCGCCGCCCGGCCCGTAGGTCACCGATGGAATACCGAAGCCGTTGAACACGTTGCAGTCGCGCCACATGCTGGGAATCTCCGGCGGGACCGGCCTGATTTTCTCATTGAATACAGACTGATGCGCCTTCCCGATGGCATCGGTAAGCGTTTCGGTATTCTTGCCTGCGTAGCCGGGACGGAAACCGTACAGCTCTACTTTTACCGATATCCCGGTCTTGTCACACGCCTCCTGAAGCTCCCGCAGCAGGTTCATCGGGTTGAAGCCGGGCGGAGTGAAGGCCTTGGCGTAGAGGCTGCAGACGCCGGTGACCGAGCCGCAGGTGGTCGGGTCGCCGCCGCGGATGCCCACAATAGATGCCTTGGGAATGACGGTAGCGCCGTCAAAGTCCTGGCGGTATTTCTGCTGGTAAGCGTAGGCCCAGTCTTCAAACGCCTCGATGACTTTGGCCATCCTGACGATGGCATTGGGGCTTTCGGTCATGGTGGTGGGACGTTTGAGGTAGGGTATATAGGCGTACATTCCCTCCAGGGTGACGGTCATCTTCATGGCCGCCATGCCGCTCAATACCCCGGAGTAAGCGTGGGCCGATGATTCGGCAACCAGGGCGTAGTCTGCCACTGTGCCGTGCGCCACCAGGTACTCCGCTCCGATTTCGCGGCTGTAATATTTCGGTGGCTGCTGGTCATCTACCGGGTCGCGGGATATCTCCGAGCAGACGGCGGTGACCAGCAGGTCGCCCTTGAGCTCAACGCCGCTCTGCTTGAGGGCTTTGGCGGCAATCAGGGTGGCGGTCAGCGGGCCCTTATCATTCACGATGCCGTAGCCGATTAGTGAGTCACCATCCCGCCAGGCGCTGTGCCAGATGGGGTCGCCCACGTTGGCCTGAATCCAGGTGTCATCTTTGGAGAGGGTGGTATCAGTGTGGGCATTGAAGAGCAGGCTGTGGCCTTTGCCCTTTCCCTTCAGGGTGCCGACGATGTTATAGCGGTGCTCTAACATGCCGACCTTCTTCGGGGAAAAGCCTTCTTTATCAAGCCAGGCATAGATAAACTCGAGCACATCTTTTTCGTAGCCGGTAGGGCTATCGATGTTGCAGACGTCCAGGGCCAGCTGGACAAGCTCATCCCGGTTTATCTTGCTAAGAACCTTTTCCGCATCCTTACTTACTGTCACGTCTTTCCTCCTTATTAGTATTTTGTATGTGATGAAGCCGGTTAGCTGCCCCCGGCCAACAACCTGGTGCTGAAGGGTCTACTGAGCGTATCAGGGGCGCTCGCTTGATATTTCCAGCCAGCGCCCTGAAACTTGCTGTAGAATGTAAGTGAATCTATACCGCCAGCCGCATAATTTTCCTGGCGTTTTCCTCGAATATCATCTTCTTCTGGGCGTCCGTTATATTCATCTGCTCGATGGCTTCTATACCCTCGCGGGTACTTCTCTCGCCGCGCTGGCTGTCAAACGGCCAGTCCGTACCGAACAGCATGTGGTCGGCGCCAAAAAAGGTATTAGCACACTCCAGCGCCGGTATACTGGCGGCGATAGCGGTATCGGCATAGAACATCTTGAAGTACTCAAGCACCGGTCTTCTTAGTTTTTCCTTGAAGTTCGACTTCTGCAGCATCTCGGTATGGTCTAGGCCGCAGACTATCCTCTTTTCAAAGAAGGGAATCATGCCGCCGGCATGGTGGGTGATGAACTTCAGGTTGGGGTATTTCTCCAGGATGCCGCTCATTACCAGGCGGGCCATGGCCACTGAAGTCTCGTATGGCCAGCCAAAATACCAATATATACGGTAGAGTGAAGTCTTTTCCGAGCGGTAATCCGAAATGTTGATGGGCCGGGTGGGGTGAATCCAGATAGGCAAATTATACTCGGCCATCTTCTCGTAAAGCGGCAGAAACTCCGGCGAGTCTATTGGTCTATCCATAGTCGGCGTGTAGATTTGAATGCCTCTGAACTTCAGGTCTTTTATGCACCGGTCCGTCTCTTTGAGAGCCTCATCCATATTGTTCATGGGCAGCCAGGCTATCGCCGCGGCGAATCTATCTGGATACTGGAACATAAGCTCTGCCATTTCATCATTGGCTATTTTGGCTAAATCCACGGCCTTTTGTGGCGTGGTAATATCTTCCAGCGGCGGGCCGGCAATGGTCAGCACATGCATCAGGCCCTCAAACTTGTCCATCA
>JAUYDJ010000119.1 GCA_030690025.1 Chloroflexota bacterium
AGCCCAAGCTCATCGTGGCCGGGGGCAGCGCCTATCCCCGGATTATCGATTTTGAGCGTATCCGACACATCGCCGACCGGGTTGGCGCTAAAGTTATGATTGATATGGCCCACACCGCCGGCATGATTGCCGTCGGCCTGCCTCCCACCCCGGTCCCCTACGCTGACATAGTCACCTCGACCACGCACAAGACCCTGCGCGGCCCGCGCGGCGGATTCATACTTTGCCGGCGGGAGCTGGCCTCGGCCATTGATGCTGCCGTCTTTCCCCAGACCCAGGGCGGCCCGTTGATGCAGGTAGTGACGGCCAAAGCGGTAGTCTTCCATGAAGCCATGCAGCCCGGCTTCTTTGCTTACCAACGGGCTACGCTGGACAACGCCCTTACCCTGGCCACTGAACTGCAGCGTGCCGGGCTACGCCTGGTATCCGGCGGCACGGATACCCATTTACTCCTCGTTGACCTCTCCAACACGGGAGTCACCGGCAAACAGGCTGAAAAGGCCCTGTGCGATATCGGTATTGTGGTCAACCGCAATAGCATCCCTTTTGACTCCCGGGCCCCTGCCATAACCAGCGGCATCCGGCTGGGCACACCGGCCATAACCACCCGAGGCTTCGGCAACGACGAGATGAAACGGATTGCCTCGTTAATCGTCAAGATAATTACCAATATTAAAGACGCTGCTATCCAGCAGCAGGCCAAAGACGAAGTCGGCCAGATGTGCCAGCGCTTTCCGGTCCCCGGCATTGATGGCTAACATCATATATATAGAGAAATCTTACTCAAAGAAGGAGGCTTAGCCCCCTTCTTTCTTTTCGACTCTTCTTCTGCGAACCGGCACCTGTTTGTCATTGCTTCGTCCCGACTTCATTGGGATTTCTTGCAATCATTCATGCCCGGCACCACGAACAATGAAAACACCCACGCACTGTCATTCTGAGTCCCGATGAAATCGGAGCGAAGAATCCGTCCTTTCTTTGCTGGATTCTTCAGTCGTCCGCCTGCGGCGTCCTCCTTCAGGAAGAATCCTTCAGGATGAATCTTTCAGAATGACACAATAGCCTGAAAGTTGTTTTTGAGGCCATGACAGTTCTATACCCTGCGGAATAATCACGCCAGGTAACCAGTAATCGGACAATAGTGTTATAATTACTCGGGAACCGGATAACTTCATTTAAGGGGGTAAAAACTCAATGGACGAGCTAAAGGTATTCACCGGCAACGCTCACCCGATTCTGGCTACGGCGGTTGCCGAGTATCTGGGCATACCTTTAGGCAAGGCTGAGGTCTTACAATTCAGCAATGAAAATACGTTTGTCCGTATACTGGACAATGTCCGGGAGCGCGATGTCTTCGTCATTCAGCCCATCTGCTCGCCGGTGAACAACAGCCTGGTGGAGCTTCTCATCATGCTCGATGCCCTGAAGAGAGCCTCAGCCAAGCGTATTACCGCCGTTGTCCCATACTACGGCTACGGCCGCACCGATAAGAAAGACCAGCCCCGCGTGCCCATCACCGCCCGGCTGGTCGCCGACCTGCTTACCGTGGCCGGGGCCAACCGCCTGCTGACGGTGGACCTGCATGCCCCCCAGATTCAGGGCTTTTTCAACATTCCCGTTGATGAGCTTACCGCCCTCTATCTGCTGACTGATTACATCAAGAATAGAGGCGATTTCAATCACCTGGTAGTGGTCGCCACCGATATCGGTATCTCCAAGCGGGCCAGGGATATGGCCGCCAGATTGAATGCCCCGCTGGCGATTATCGAGAAAAGGCGCATGGGCAACGCCGATAAAACGGAGACACTAAACATCATCGGTGAAGTGGAAGGCATGGTAGCCCTCACCGTCGATGATGAGATTGACACGGCCGGCTCCTTGATGAACGTGGTCTCGGAGTTGCAGAAACGCGGGGCAAAAGATGTCTATTCCTGCTGCAGCCACCCGGTCTTTTCCGGCCCGGCAATCCAGCGCATCGCCGCCTCGCCGGTAAAAGAGGTGGTGGTCACTGACACCATCCCGGTCACCGGCAGCAAGAGGATAGACAAGATTACCGTCCTGCCCATCGCTCCGATGCTCGGCGAGGCCATTCACCGTATCCATACCGGCCTGTCCATCGGCGCTATGTTCGAGTAAGCAAAATGAAAATGGTCGCGGTGTACCGGGCCAAAGGTGAAGCCGAGGCCCAGGTAATCAAGGGCTTGCTGGAGAGCTGCGGTATCCCCTGTCTCCTCGAATCGAACGCGGCACCATCCGTGCACGTCTTTACCGTTGACGGCATGGGCCTGGTCAAGGTGATGGTAGACGAGTCAAGGCTTGAAGAGGCAAACAAAGTGATTGCGAGGGAAGGTTGTGTTTAAGTGGTTAGGTAACCTCATTGAGTCTAACGATAAAGAAATAAGGCGGCTGCAGCCGCTGGTAGATAAGATAAATGAGCTTGAGCCTGAGTTTGAACGGCTCAGCGATGACGTGCTCAGGGCCAAAACCGATGAGCTCAAAGCCCGGCTTAAAGAGGGCAGCTCGCTCGACGATATTCTGCCGGAGGCTTTTGCCGCCGTCCGTGAAGCCGCCCGGCGCACTATAGGCCAGCGCCACTTTGATGTGCAGCTGATGGGCGGCATGGTCCTGCACCAGGGCAGAATCGCCGAGATGAAGACCGGTGAAGGTAAGACCCTGGTGGCCACCCTGCCCTTGTATCTCAATGCCCTTACCGGTAAAGGCTGCCATCTGGCTACCGTCAACGATTACCTGGCCCGGCGCGACCCCTACTGGATGGGGCCTATCTATCATAAGCTCGGCATCAGCGTGGCCAGCATCTACCCGCAGCAGGCCTCGGATGAATATGCCCCCGCCCGCCTCTTCGACCCCGGTTATGATTCCGGTGATAAGCGCTGGCCCCACTTCCGACCTGTTCCCCGCAAACAGGCCTATGAGGCGGATATTACCTACGGCACCAGCAGCGAGTTCGGCTTTGACTACCTGCGGGACAACATGGTCATCGACCTCGCCCAGTGCGTGCAGCGTGAGCTAAACTATGCCATCGTCGATGAAGTGGACAACCTGCTCATCGATGAAGCCCGCACGCCGCTTATCATCAGCGGTCAGACTGAGGAAGCTACGGCTGGCTATCCGACCTTTGCCCGGCTGGTCTCACGCCTGCGCGAGGGCGAAGACTACACCATCGACGCCAAGGAGCGTGCCGTTAACCTGACCGATACCGGCATCAACAGCATGGAACGGATGCTCAAGAGCGACGGCCAACTCCAGGCACCGAACCTCTATGACCCGTCTAACTACGCCCTCACCCGCTACCTGGACAGCGCCCTCAAAGCCATGGCACTCTACAAGCGCGACCGCGACTACGTGGTCAAGGACGGGCAGGTCATCATCGTCGACGAATTCACCGGAAGGCTGATGCTCGGCCGCCGCTATTCCGAAGGGCTGCACCAGGCAATTGAAGCCAAGGAGGGTGTCAAGGTGCAGCAGGAGACCCGCACCTTTGCCACCATTACCATCCAGAACTACTTCCGCATGTACCACAAGCTGGCCGGCATGACCGGTACCGCCCGTACCGAAGCGGAAGAGTTCGACAAGATATACAAACTTGATGTAGTCGAGATTCCCACCAACAAGCCCATGATTCGCCAGGACTCCCCCGACCAGATTTATAAGGATGAGAAAGCCAAGTTCAAGGCGGTGGCGCGCGAGATTGAGGAGCTTTCCAAACAGGGTCGGCCCGTGCTGGTGGGCACCGTTTCCATTGAAAAATCGGAGATGCTGAGCGACCTACTCAAGCGAAAAGGCGTCACCTGCCAGGTGCTCAATGCCAAACAGCACGAAAAAGAGGCCGGTATCATCGCCCAGGCCGGGCGGCCGGGCAGTGTGACCGTGGCCACCAACATGGCCGGGCGCGGCGTTGATATTATCCTGGGCGGCAAC
>JAUYDJ010000125.1 GCA_030690025.1 Chloroflexota bacterium
CCATGACAAGGTCACCTTGCCCGCGTCTTTCCTGTTTTTTGGCGGAGTGGACTGGTTCGGCACCCAGAACCTGACACGCACGCAGTATTAGCAAAATACCTGAACTTAAGATACAGAAGGAGGAGAAAATGAAAGGGAAAACATCCAGAATAGCCGCCGTGGTTGGGCTGGTACTGGTCCTGGCGGTGTTGCCGCTGGCTGCCTGCGCTCAACCAGCGCCAGCCCCGGCACCAGCACCGGCTCCGGCGCCTGCACCGGCACCAAAAGTGGAACCGACCATACTCAAGCTGGTTGTGTTCCGCAACGAGGAGCAGGTCTGGAAAGATAGTGGCGTTTACTGGTTCCGCGACCGCATCAAAGAGGCCTCTAATGGCGAACTGCAGGTTAACGTCCTGGGTGGCGCGGAGGTGGTGCCTTCCGAAGAGCAGTTCAGCGCTATGACCAAGGGCGTGGTCGATGTCATCCTCACCGTCTCCTACCACTTTGCCACCTACCCGGAAGGCTACCTGTTAAACCTGGCGCCGCTCGCCGATGACGGCACGCTGAAGCCCGAGGTCAGAGACTACCTGGTGAAATACTACGAGCCGCTGGGCGTCAAGTTCCTGGGACGGGCCAAGCAGTGGGACTCTAACTTCATCTTCCTGAAGAAGGAAAAAGTAGCTTCACTCAAGGACCTGACCGGGAAAAGCATACTTTCAAGCGCCGCTGCGCATCTGGCATTCGTGAAGGCTATCGGCGCTATCCCGGTCAAAGTGGAAAGCCCCGAGATTTACTCCGCCCTGGACCGCGGTATGGCGGATGGGATGACCCAGAGCCTAGACATTGCCCTGACCATGACGGACGTGTTCAAGTACGTCATTATGCCGCCCTACAAGACCGATTCCAACCGGGGTTTCTACATGAACTTGGCTACCTGGAACAAATTACCCAAGAAGCTGCAGGACGTAGTCACCAGCGTCATGCTGGGTATGGAAAAGGATGGAATGGCCCGCGACAAAGGAGTGGTTGACGCTGGCTTGAAAAAAATAAACGACGCGGGGAAAGAGGTTATTACTTTTACCGGCGCTGATGCCGAAAAGTATACTTCAGTCTACAACCAGACCACCTGGGACGACCTTAAGAAGAAGCTCACCCCGGAGAAGTACGCTAACATGCGGACGCTCTGCGGGCTTAAGTAGGTCGTAAGGCTTCAGTACCTTTGGTTACTGTGAGAGGCTGGCTGGCTAACGCCAGCCAGCCTTCTTGGGAGCGCCTGCCGGGGTTTTGAGGAGGATAGTGTGAAAGTGCTGGCGAGGGTTGGGGTAGCTTTTGACAACCTGGAAAAGGCCCTGTTTGCCATTGCGTGTTTCCTGCTTGCCTTCACCGCCGTATCCACGACCGTCGATGTCGTGGCGCGGTACTTTTTCCACAGGCCGGTACAGTGGATTTCGGAAATAAATGTATATTGCGTGGTATACATGACTTTTCTCAGCGCCGCCTGGCTGCAGCGGAAGGGCTGGCATATTCACATGGACATGGTAATCAACCGGCTAAAGCCGAAAGGTGCGCGCCGGCTCGAAATCGCTATCTCCGTTGTCGGCGCTATCCTGTGGCTGACTATTGCTTTCTACAGTGGCGATGTTACCCGGAGCCTGTTCGTGGAAAAATGGCGTATTGTATCCGTCCTGGAGCCCCTTAAAGCCCTTATCGTGGGCATTATCCCGGTGGGCAGCTTTTTGCTTGGCCTCCAGTTGATAAGGGAGACCTACAATCTCGTGAAGTCCGGCGCGGCGGAGCATGAAAAAGTGGAGTCAGAACTGTGATAAAGCCGGGGTCCAAGCACACGGACCGGAAGGTGAGCAGCTAGATGGAATGGTGGCTGGTTCTGCTGATTATCTTTGGCAGCCTGATGGCGCTCATGGTTACCGGTTTGCCCATAGCCTTCTGTTTTATGCTCATCAATGTGGTCGGCGTAATTGTTTTCTGGGGTGGCGAGACCGGGTTACGCCAGCTTAGCCTGAGCATCTATCAGAGTATCAACAGCTATAGCCTGCTGCCGCTGGCCCTGTTTATCCTCATGGGTGAAGCGATGTTCCGCTCGGCCATAGGCCCCCAGATGATTGATACCATTGATAAGCTGCTGGGGCGTCTACCAGGCAGGCTGGGCCTGGTAGCGGTGGCGGGAGGTACCCTGATTGCCACCCTGACCGGCTCGGCGGCGGCCAGCACCGCTATACTGGGCTCGTCGCTGACGCCGGAGATGGAAAGGCGGGGCTACAAGAAGAGCATCAGCCTGGGACCAATTCTTGGCGCCGGCGGTCTGGCGGCCATGATTCCCCCCAGCGCGCACGCGGTCATCCTGGCTACTATCAGTGATATCTCCCTGGGCAAGCTCCTGGTGGCCATTGTTGTCCCCGGGCTGACTATGGCCGTGGTCTTTGCCGTCTATATCATAGTAAGGTGCTGGCTTCAGCCTTCGCTGGCGCCCAGCTATGCCGTAGCGGCCGTACCTTGGCGGGAAAAAATGACTCTGGTTGCCAAATATGTCCTGCCGGTAGCGCTCATCATCTTCCTGGTGACCGGCGTTATAATACTGGGTATTGCCACGCCGTCGGAGGCAGCCGCTACCGGC
>JAUYDJ010000145.1 GCA_030690025.1 Chloroflexota bacterium
CTCGGGGAGCCTGCTCTCCCAGATGAAGCTGTCCCGGAGCGGCGACCTGTATATCCCGGGCAGCCCCGACTTTATGATGAAGGCCGAAAGGGACGGCATCGTCGCCAGCGGGTCGGCGCAAATAGTCGCCTACCTGGTGCCCGCCATTGCCGTGCAAAGCGGTAATCCCAGGAACATTAAGTCGCTGGCCGACTTAGCCCGGCCGGGAATCAAAGTCGCCATCGCCGACCCGGCCTCGGTATGCGTGGGCCTGTATGCCATTGAGATACTGGAGCACAATGGCCTGCTCGATGATATCCAGCAGGCCGGGACGGTGGTCACCTATACGGAAAGCTGCGAGAAAACGGCTACGCTAATAGCCTTAAAGTCGGTGGATGCCGTCATGGGCTGGGATGTTTTCGCCGCCTGGAACCCGGCTAAGATAGATGTGGTCTATCTCCCGCCGGCGCAGACCCCCAGGATTGCCTACATCCCCGCCGCCATATCCACCTTTGCCACAGATAAGGAGAATGCCCAAAAGTTCCTCGACTTCCTGGTTTCCACCGAAGGGCAGGCAATCTTCCTGAAGGCAGGATACATCACTACCGAGAGCGAAGCCAGAAAGTTCGCCCCTAACGCCCGGATTGGCGGCGAATACCAGCTACCGGCAACCTATAAGCCATTGGTGAAGTGATAAATAATGAGTTAAACCTATCCCCTGTATCCCCCTTCCCTTGCTAAGGGAAGGGGGAGTGTAGAAAAGAGAGGGGGCTGCGCCCCCTCTCTTAAATCTCTTCCCGATACTCGGGACAAAAGGGGCGAGGTTGATAGGACAGTAGAGCGAGGTAACCCATGTTCCAGGCATTAAAACTGAAAGGCCACGCCGGAGACCGGGCCTTCCGCGCCGCCACGGTGAGCGCGCTGGCATTGCTGGTTTTGTTCTTCATCACCATTGTCGCTTCCATGCTGACCTACACCCACTGGAGCACATTCATCAGCGCCCTCTTTTCCGCGGAGATTCTCTTTGCCATCAGGTTAAGCATTATCACCGCCTCTGTCGCCACCATCATAGCCGTGCTCATCGCCGTTCCCGCCGCCTACGCCATCTCCCAGTATGACTTCCCCGGTAAGAGTCTGGTGGACAGCCTGCTCGACCTGCCCATTGTCATCTCGCCGATAGCTCTCGGCGCCGCGCTGCTGGTCTTTTTCAATACGCCCGTCGGCGCCTGGATTGATGATAACGTGCTCAAGTTCACCTTTACCGTGGTGGGTATCGTCCTGGCGCAAATCACCGTCATCAGCGCCCTTGCCATCCGCCTGCTCAAGTCCACCTTCGACGGCATCGACCCCCGCTATGAGCAGGTCGGACGGACCCTCGGCTGCAGCAAGCCGGAAGCCTTTCTCAAAGTCACCTTACCCCTGGCCAGGAATGGGGTCATCGCCGCCGGCATCCTGACCTGGGCGCGGGCCGTGGGCGAGTTCGGCGCGACCATCACCCTGGTGGGCGCTACCGCCATGAAAACGGAGACCCTGCCCATTGCCATATTCCTCAGCCTGGCCTCCGCCGATGTGGAAAAGGCCATCGCCGTGGTCTTCATACTGGTAATAATCGCCGTGGCCGCCCTGTTTACCATCAGAAAGCTCACCGGACGGAAGTACCGGCTATGATTGAAATAAAGAACCTGTCCATCAAGCTGGGCAATTTTTCGCTGAAAGACATCAGCCTGAGCATCAACGACCACGAATACTTCGTCATCCTGGGCCCGACCGGGGCGGGCAAAACGGTCTTCATGGAGTGCCTCGCCGGGCTGCACCGCATCAATAGCGGCGAGATATGGCTCGACGGCGTCAATGCCACCAGCCTGGCCCCGGAAGAGCGGAGCATCGGCTACGTCCCCCAGGACTACGTGCTCTTCCCCTTTCTGAATGTCGTTGATAACATTGCCTTCGGCCTGCGGCAGGCCGGTTACTCCAGGGCTGACATCGAAGAGAAGGTCAAATACCTGGCCAATCTCATGGGCATCTCCCACCTGCTGCACCGTGAAACCCATGCCCTGAGCGGCGGTGAAAAGCAGCGCGTGGCCCTGGCCCGCGCCCTCGCCCTTTCCCCCCACCTTCTGCTGCTGGACGAGCCGATAAGTAACCTGGACCTGCAGACCGCCAAGTACCTGCGACTGGAGCTGCGACGTTTCCACCGCGAGCTGGGCATGACCACCATCCACATCACGCACAACCAGCGTGAAGCCGAGGAGATGGCCGACCGTATTGGCATTCTCAACATGGGCAAGCTGGAGCAGGTAGGCAAGCCGGATGAAGTCTTTTTCTACCCGGAGAGTGACATCGTCTCCGACTTCATCGGCACGCCGAACATATTGAAGTGCGATTCCTACCAGACACTGGGGCAGGGACTGGTGGAGGTCGATTGCAGCGGTCTGAACATTGTGCTGCCCCACTTTGGCGATTGCGTGGAGAGGATTGCCATCTTCCCCCGGGATATCTACGTTTCCCAGACTAAGCCGCCCGGTCCCGAGGTAAACCGGTTCAAGGGCACCATTACTGGCATCCGGCCCTCCGGCGCTATCGTCAGGCTCGATGTCAAAGTGGGCGAAAATACGCTGCTGGCCGAAATACCCAACCACATCTTCGAGGACATGGACCTGGCCATAGGCAAAGAGGTCTACCTTATCTTCAAGCTGAGGAGAATACGTGCCTACGAGGGCAAGAAGACCTGAGATATAATATAAATGTATAATACTGATGAGAAACTTTGCTGAGGGGGTATAACCATGGCAGAGAGTCGAATAAGAAAGAGGAAAGCCTTTGAGCGGCCGGTCTGTCCGGTTTCCCACGGCTCGTGCCGGTTTTGCACACTGTTCCGCAGCCGCCACTACCAGGCTTTCCGCTCCTGCCAGGACTACCTGCAGCAACACCATAAAACTACCGCCACCAGAATAGAACCGCCAGCCACCACGGAGAATGAATGAAAATTCTCGACGACCTGATTGCCAGCCTGAAAGAGGACAGCCCGGTGCGCGAGGTGTATGCCGGCGTAATGTTTACCGCCGTAATCAGCCGGAACTGCGGCCTGGCTACCACCTTCCGTGACGGGCACCCGCAGCAGGCGCTGGTGAGAGGGGCCGGCAGCCTGAGAGGTCAATCGGCGCGGGAGCTGGCACAATACGCCCAATCGGACAGCCTGCTGGAGGCATCTATCGGCATGGCCGCCATCAACTCGCTGATAGATATTGATGAGGCCGGGTGTATTAAAGAGAACGCCGTGGATACGCTGCTCAGTGAAGGCAAAAACCGGGATATTGCCATCATCGGGCACTTCCCCTGGGTAGACCGGCTCAAGCCGGTGGCCAGAAATCTGTGGGTCTTCGACCGGGAACCACGGGATGGCGACCTGCCCGCCGAAGCTGCCGCGGAGATACTGCCCCGCGCGGATATAGTCGGCATTACCGGCACCACCCTCATCAACCATACCGCGGAAAAGCTGCTCAGCCTGTGCCGCCACAGCCTGGTCATTATGATTGGGCCTACCTGCCCCCTTTCGCCGGTACTGTTTGACTATGGGGTGGATATCATCGCCGGCACCAGGGTGGTTGACACCGAGCAGGCCGTCCGCTGCCTCAATGAAGGCGCTATGTTCCAGCAAATACGGGGCGTCGAGCGCGTCAGTCTGAAAAGGTGATTTAGCTATGACTGAAATCTACCAGGAAATAATCAGCGTGAGGCGCGCGGGCTAGCATGGTATCCGCCATACTGCTGGCCGCCGGCGAGTCCAGGCGCATGGGCCAATCCAAGCTGCTGCTGTCCTTCGGCGGCAGCACTATCCTGGAGCACGCCCTGGATAACCTGCTCAAGTCCCGGGTGGATGAAGTTATCGTCGTCATCGGGAATCAGGCTGACGAGATGAGAAAAAGGATAGCCAGCCGCCCGGTCAAAGTTATCACCAACCCGGATTTCCGCCAGGGCATGGCTACCTCCGTCACCCGTGGCCTGAACCTGGTCAACCCCAAATCATCGGCGATTATGCTGGTGCTGGCCGACCAGCCGCTCATCGATAGCCAAACCATAAACAAACTGATAGACGCATTCGCCTCCCATGACCGGGGTATCGTTATCCCGGTATACCGGGGCAAGCGCGGCCACCCTATCATCTTTGCCAGCAAATACAGAGAGGCACTGCTTCAACTGAAGGGCGACGTGGGCGGCCGGGAGCTCGTTGGGCAGCACCTAGGGGATATACTAGAAGTGCCCGTCGATTCCCCCGGCGTGGCTCTCGACATTGATACCCCGGACGACTACCGGTCATTGGACTCGCCATAAACCATAACCGAATACGAGCGTCCCGCGAGACGGGGAAAATCCCCCTTTTACTCAATCTTAGTCGTTGGTGTCATTGCGAGTGAAGCGAAGCAATCTCGAATAGGTAGGGAATGAGATTGCTTCGTCGTCCCGATAAAGTCGGGACTCCTCGCAATGACAACCATAATTGAGCAGAACCGAATCCCCCCAACATTTTTGAAAACACTGGCAGAATGGTATAATTAGTAACTTTCCTCACAGTTTGCCATCGCCGGGAACTTATAGTAAAATGCGAAACAATGTCATTCAAGACGCCCCACCCCGAAATGCCTCAAGGTGGGGGCTGACTTTAAGAGGGACTGAAGGAGATGAGACAGGAAAATGGCGCGAACAAATAAGATTACCCTGAACGTGAATGACGAGGAGCACAAGGTCGAGGTCCAGCCCTGGTGGTC
>JAUYDJ010000171.1 GCA_030690025.1 Chloroflexota bacterium
GGCTGCGGGCTGTACATAGTCGCCTCCCGAAAAGGGGAAAAGCTCAACGGGCAAACGGCCAATACCGTATTTCAAATAACCTCCACACCCCCCACCATTGCGGTGAGCATCAATAAGGCCAATCTCACCCATGAGTTTATCGAGGCCAGCAAGGTGTTTACCGTATCTGTCCTGTCTAAAGAAACGCCGCTGTCATTTATTGGCCGTTTCGGGTTTAGGTCGGGCCGGGACATAAACAAGCTTGAGGGCGTCAACTACAAAACAGGTACCACCGGGGCCCCGGTGATTACGGATAATGCCCTCGCCTACATGGAAGCAAAGGTAATCAAGCAGGTAGACGTGGGCACTCATACCATCTTTATCGGGGAGATTGTGGGTGCGGAGGTAGTTACCGAGAAGAAAGAAGAGCCGATGACCTATGCCTATTACCACGAGGTCAAGCGAGGCACTACCCCTAAATCTGCCCCCAGCTACATTGAACCGAAAAAGGGAGGCGCGTAAATGGCTAAATACAAATGCACTGTATGCGGCTGGGTCTATGACCCGGCCCTGGGCGACCCGGATGGCGGTATTACCCCCGGGGTGCCGTTTGAGAAGCTGCCGGATAGCTGGGTATGCCCGGTCTGCGGCGCGACGAAGAGCGAATTTGAAAAAGAGGATTGACCCACTAGAAAACGCTAAGATGACCTGTTAGAATGAAAGAAATATAGCTGGAGGTGTAAACATGGTAGACAAAGGAAAAGGGCCCGCCACCAAGGTATCCGCCGGGTTACTCGATTTATTGAACCAGGCTATCGCCAGGGAGCTGCAGGTCGCTATCCAGTACATGTGGCAGCATGTCCAATGGAGCGGGGTCAAGGGATTTGCCGTACATGATGAGTTGAAGAGTATCGGCATAGTTGAAATGAAACACGCCGAAGCCATTGCCGAGAGGCTTTTCTACCTGGGCGGAACGCCGACCACCAAGCCAACCCCTATTTTCGTGGGCAAGACGCTGAAAGAAATGATAGAGCAGGACATCAAGGACGAAGCTAACGCCGTCGAGCTCTACAAGCAGATTGTGGAAGTAGCCCGCAAAGAGGGTGACGAGACCACCAACCGGCTATTCCGGGAAATTTTGCAGCAGGAAGAAGACCATCACGATACCTTTACCACCCTGTCAGAGGACTTGTAAGAGCCTTTAGGTCACGAGCAGGGTAAAGAAACGGGACGGGAGTGGCTGGTCATTACACCAGTTTCATGATAAGAAACGCCGTGACAACGTAGGTGGCGACACTTATAGCCGTTGCCCCGGTCAAGCCGAGCCGGGGCAGCAAAAAGATTAGGCCAATAACATACAGTATCCAGGAAGGCAGCAGTATCAGCATATCCTTGGCATAGCTCACGGCTGCTCCCGTCCCGCTTGACAGATATATGACGCAGAGAGACACCACCGATATCGAGGGCAAGAAGGCTAAAAAGGCGGCCACAAAGCCTTTGCCGTGGCTACCGAAATAACTTACGGCGGTGACGACAGTGCCGCCAATCACAGAGTGCAGCAACATCTTCAGGTCCATAAGTTACCCCGGTTCCGGCTATGCAATTTTATCTTCAATCGGTATAGACCCCAGTGGCGAGATTTTACAACCCCAGCTTGCGTCGATTGCATCAGGTATCATTTTGCATTTGGTTTCAGCTATCTATGTTCTGACCTATCGCCTGCCCCTTCCCTAATCAGGGAAGGGGAGAAAAAGTAAGAGAGAGGGGGCGAAGCCCCCTCTCTCTAAAATCTCTTTCCCCTCTCCTTTTAGGAGAGGGGTTAGGGGTGAGGTCATACTTCTATATTAACATTACGCACAGACAAGATACCAAATGCAAAGAGAACCCTCCAGTGGGTTCTGCTTAATCATGGTGTCAGTGCGAGGAGCGTAGCGACGAAGCAATCTCATTCCCCACCCATCCGAGATTGCTTCGCTTCGCTCGCAATGACACTGACGACAACTAAGATTGAGTAAAATGCTCCGGTGATTGCACTTGACAGTATGGGCTGATATAATAGGACTTATCAAGCGGCGCTAATCAGATTTATGGACTTATCGTAATAGCGTGACTAAAGCCTCTCGACCTGCAAGGGATGGGAGGTTTTCGTTTGGTATGGAGATAAATCGATGACTCTTCACCACGGACAGCAAGTGGAAGACGGTAAACTGGAGACCATGCGTCACTCGGCCGCCCACGTGATGGCGGAAGCGGTGCAATCTATCTTCCCAGATGCTAAGTTCGCCATCGGGCCGGCCATTGAAGATGGCTTCTACTATGACTTTGATTTACCCCGCCCGCTCACCCCGGGCGACTTGCCGCTCATCGAGGACAGGATGGCCAAGATACTCGCCTCAAACCAGCCTTTCGTCAGGGAGGAGATAGACAAAGCGGCCGCCCGCCGCCTGTTCTCGACTCAGCCCTATAAGCTGGAACTCATCGGTGAAATTGAGGATGAGAAAGTGAGCATATACCGGCAGGGCAGTTTTGTTGACCTGTGCCGCGGGCCGCATGTCAGTTCCACGCTGGAGATAAAAGCTTTCAAGCTGCTAAGCATTGCCGGCGCTTACTGGCGGGGCGATGAGCACCGCCCCATGCTGCAGCGTATATACGGCGTGGCTTTTGACAGCCAGGAAGCACTGGCCGAGCACCTGAAAAAGCTGGAAGAAGCCGCCCGCCGTGACCACCGCAAGCTGGGCAAAGAGCTTGACCTGTTCAGCATACATGATGAAGCCGGGCCGGGCCTGGTGCACTGGCACCCCAAAGGGGCTACTATACGCCGCATCATAGAGGACTTCTGGAAAGAAGAGCACATCAAGCGCGGCTATGACATTGTCTATACCCCGCATATTGGGCGGTTGGAACTGTGGCGAACCAGCGGCCACTGGGAATTCTACCGGGAGAATATGTACAGTCCCATGGTGGTGGAGGGGCAGGAATACGAGATTAAGCCTATGAACTGCCTGGGGCATATCCTGATTTACAAGACCAGGCTGCGCAGCTACCGCGACCTGCCGTTGCGCTATGCCGAGCTGGGCACGGTCTACCGCTATGAGCGTTCCGGGGTGCTGCACGGGCTAGCGCGGGTCAGGGGGTTTACCCAGGACGATGCCCATATCTTCTGCCGCTTTGACCAGCTGGAAGACGAGGTCGTCGGCGTGTTGAAGCTGGCCCGTTTCATGATCGAGACCTTCGGCTTCGCCAGCTACCAGGTCTATCTCTCTACCCGCCCGGAGAAAGCGGTCGGCTCGGCTGAAATCTGGGAGGAAGCCACTAATATACTCAAGAGGTCGCTGGAAAAATCAAAGACTGACTACAAGATAGACCCCGGCGAGGGTGTCTTTTATGGCCCCAAGATAGATATCAAGCTGGAGGACGCGCTGGGCCGGGCATGGCAAGGGCCGACCATCCAGGTCGATTTTAATAACCCGCAGCGCTTTGATGTCACCTATATTGGCGAGGACGGCCGGGAACATCAGGTGGCTATGGTGCATCGCACCGTGCTGGGCAGCATGGAGCGCTTTTTCGCCTCGCTTATCGAGCACTATGGCGGCGCTTTCCCGGTGTGGCTGGCACCGGTCCAGGTAGTCATCATTCCCATGGCCGACCGTCACCTGGACTACGCGAAGAAGCTGCAAACGGCATTGAAGCGGCTGAAAGTGCGCGTGGAAATTGACGCCCGCTCGGAGAGACTGAACCTTAAAATCCGGCAGGCCCAGCTGGACAAGGTACCGTATATGATTGTGGTCGGGGATAAAGAGGTAACTGCGTCAACCGTGGCCGTCCGCCTGCGCAGTGGTGAGCAGCTGCCCCCGCAGTCCTTTGCCGAGTTTAAGAAGACCATCCGGGCGGCAATCAAGAACAAGAAGTAAAATTAGCAGCCCATTTGATTTCGTGCGAGAGATTGTGCTATAGTGAAATCTGTCCGTAAAGGAGGTAAACAGCGACATAATTAAGAAACTTCGCGTCAACGAGAGCATCAGGGCCAAGGAAGTTCGTCTTATCGGTGAGAAAAGCGAGCAACTTGGGATTATGCCGTTGTATCAGGCCCGGGAGATTGCCAAGAAGCAGAATCTCGACTTAGTCGAGATAGCACCTACGGCGGAGCCACCGGTGTGCCGCCTCCTCGATTACGGAAAGTTCAAGTACGAGCAGGCGAAGAAAGAGCGTGAGCTCAGAAAGAGCCAGAAAGTCTCCGTGGTGAGGGAGGTACGCCTGAGACCTTCGATTGACGACCACGACTTGGAATCAAAGGCGAGGTCTATCCACAAGCTGCTCAACGGCGGTGATAAAGTCAAGGTAACCGTAATGTTCCGGGGACGTGAGATTATCCACAGTAACCTCGGCTGGAAACTGTTGCAGAGGTTGGTGGAATCCACCAAAGACGTGGCCTCCATGGAGCGCCAGCCGTTTATGGAAGGGAACCGGATGTCTATTATCCTGTCGCCGGCGGCAAGTCAGAAAGCCGCACCAGCGGCGACGACTCAGAAAGTTGGGGCGGCGGTGGAGGAAGTCAAGGAAGGAGTAAAGTCCTAGATGCCGAAAATCAAGACCCATAAAGGGGCACAGCACCGTTTTCATATTACTGGCCGTGGCAAGATTTTGCGGGTTAAGGGCCCGAAGAGCCATCTACGCTTGCACAAAGCCAAGCGGACCAGGCGGCTTTTTGACACGATGGTCCCCATCAGTCCTAGCGATAAGGCCAGGATAAAGAAGCTTTTACCCTACGGAGTGAAGTAAAGATGTCACGAGTAAAAAGAGGCGTAACCAGAGGCAGACGACATAAGAAGTTGCTTGCCTTAACCAAGGGCCACCGGGCAACCAGACATCTGTTGGTGCACCGGGCTCATGAGTCTATGCTTAAGGCGCTAAGCTACGCTTACGCTCACCGCCGGGAACGGAAAGGTGATATGCGGCGCTTGTGGATTGCGCGGATTAACGCCGCCAGCCGGGCTAATGGACTCCTGTATAGCCAGTTTATGCATGGCTTAAAGGCATCCGGTGCTGACATTAACCGCAAGATGCTGGCCGATATGGCCGTGAAAGAGCCGGCGGCTTTTGCCAACCTGGTCGCTGCCGCTAAAGCCCAGGGCTAAGAATCATCCTCCTTTGTCCCTGCTCAGGGAAGGTAAGTTCTGCAGTTTTTAGCCGTCCGATTATAGCTAATTCGTAGTCCAGGTCAACAAGATAAAATATGTTGCGGCAACTTGAAGAACTGAAGCAGCACGCACAGCAGGAGCTGGCAGGCATTTCCAGCCCCAAAGAGCTGGAAATGTGGCGGGTCCGTTACCTGGGTAAAAAGAGCGAGCTGACCACCTTCCTGCGCAGTCTGGCGGCTTTACCTATTGAAGAAAGAAAAACCGCCGGCGCTCAGGCCAATCAGCTAAAAGCCCACCTGGAAGAGAGCCTGGCGCTAAAGGAAGCGGCGCTCCGTGAGGCGCAGCTGGGGGCGTTGGGTAAGAGTGAG
>JAUYDJ010000204.1 GCA_030690025.1 Chloroflexota bacterium
GATTATGCCCACATTGGCGCCGTGGCCGTTGCCGAGTACGACCATAAGGAAGGCCGCGCTTCCTGCTCACTAATTACCCGGCTCGGCCACAAAGACGATGCTGTCGCCCAGAAGGCCGCTTACCTCATCAGTAAACGCACCAGGAAGCCCGCCTGCGTCATTGCCGGCATCCACCTGGACGATATTACCCGGGATGAAATAGAGCAAATCATGGAGAACGCCGCCCACCTGGTGGACGAGTATATCGCCCGGGAAGCCAGCTTCTAGACCATTAGCAGCTTCATTGCAGTGAGGCTGTCCGATAATGTCATTCTGAAGGATTCATCCTGAAGGATTCTTCCTGAAGGAGCACGCCGAAGGCGGGCGACTGAATGAATCCGTACTTTGCGGGGGAACGGATTCTTCACTTCGTTCAGAATGACAATTAAACGTTTTCAGAAGCCTCACTGTTTTTAGAGGTGGTATCACAATTTCTCCGCCGGATTCAGATTATGGTATTATAAACATAGAGAGACAGTGCCTCGTGCTTAACCCCCGGTTGGTGATAAATTTCTAATCCTGAACTAAGCATCCTCTAATACTGGATTAAGCCGCACCCGCTATACTTATACTATGGGCAGTGCGCCGAGTCATTTGAACACCACGAGCTGAGACTGAAAACAAATGAACGGTATCATTATCAATATCGACCCGGTAATATTCCAGCTCGGGCATTTTGAGGTCCGCTGGTACAGCATCGCCATAATGCTGGCGGTAGTGGGCGCGGTGCTAATCTCGGCCCGCATGGCCAGGAAAAAGGGGCTTTCCCCGGACGAAATCTACTCACTGCTGCCCTGGGTGCTTATTGCCGGGATAGTCGGCGCCCGGTTATTCCACGTCATTGACCAGTGGTCATACTATGCCGCCCATCCGCAACAAATCATACAGTTTCAGCAGGGCGGCCTGGCCATCTGGGGCGCGCTGGTTGGCGGCGGTTTAGCCACTATTGTTTATGCCCGACTCCGGCATATTACGGTAGGCCGGTTCCTTGACATTCTTGTCCCGGGACTCATTGCCGCCCAGATAATCGGCCGGTTTGGCTGTATTGTCAATGGCGATGCCTACGGCGGTATTACCAGCCTGCCCTGGGGTTTTGTCTACGTTAATCCCGCTGCGCTGATTCCGGCCAACCTTTTCGGGGTGCCCACTCATCCCTATCCGGTCTACGAAATGCTGTGGAACGGGCTGGTCCTGTTCGGTCTGCTGCGGCTGCGCCGCCGGCTTAACCACGACGGCCTGCTATTCCTGGGCTACCTGTCCTTCTACGGACTGGGGCGCTTTATACTGACCTTTGTCCGGCAGGAGAATGCTACCCTCTGGGGACTGCAACAGGCACAGGTGATGGCTATAGCCATCATGCTGGTATCATTGGGGGCCTTCCTCTACTTGTGGCGCCGGGCCAGGCATGATATTGTAGTAAATGAAGTATAGTCATGGTATTTCCCGTTAAATGTTAAGTTCACTGCTTATAACGCTCCGGGAGGGCCTGGAAGCTGCCCTCATCATCGGCATTGTGCTGGCTTACCTGGCCCAGACCGGTAACCGCCGGGCATTCCGGCCCGTCTGGCTGGGCACCGGGCTGGCCGTTATCGCCAGCCTGATTGCCGGCGCCGCTGTCTATTTCACGGCGGGGGAGCTAACCGCACCGGGAGAACAGATATTTGAAGGTGTGGCCACGTTGACCGCCGCCGGTATCCTGACCTGGATGATATTCTGGATGCGGCGGCAGGCGATAAATATCAAGGGCCAGCTCCAGGCGGAAATACGGTCGGCCCTGGGCAGCGGCTCATCCTGGGGGCTGGTGGGGCTTGCCTTTGTGGCCGTAGCCAGGGAAGGGATTGAGACGGTGCTCTTTCTCTTCGCCGCCACCCGGGTGGCCGAATCAGCCATACTATCGACTTCAGGCGGGCTTATCGGTCTGGCCGTAGCCATTGCCATCGGTTACACCATCTATAAAGGCACCTCCCGCCTCAATCTGCGGACCTTCTTCAATATTACCAGCATACTGCTCATTTTCTTTGCTGCCGGCCTGCTGGCCCACAGCATACATGAGTTCCAGGAAATCGGCTTTGTCCCGACCGTAGTCGAACACGTGTGGGACACCAGCCGCGTTCTCTCCGAAGAGTCCATCCTCGGACGATTTCTGACTGCCCTATTTGGCTACAACGCCAATCCCTCAGCGGTAGAGGTAATCGTCTATCTTGGTTACCTCGGCATTACCCTCCTCAGCTATTTCCGCCCGTCCCACCCCAAGAAGAGAGAGCCTGTAACCGCCGCCGAAACCCCGCTTGAAGCCAAGTAGCAGCCGCCTCTCTTATCAGACCATTCCCTTCTTTCCCATCTAAGAGCGGAGCTATTTCTGGTTGTTAGCCATCGTTCGTTAATGCTAATATGTATATAGGGTGGCAAGGGTGGCGAAGGAAGATAGAGGAGGTAATGAATGATAACCCCCGAAGAGCTAGCCGGAGCCAAAGAGCAGTACAAAAGCGTATCCTTCAACCCGCTGACACCGCTCAATTTCCTCAAGAGAGCGGTATGGGCCTTCCCTAACAAGAAAGCCGTAGTCCACTGGGACGAGTATTACACCTGGCGGCATTTTGCCGAAAGGGTCTACCAACTGGCCCACGCCCTTAAAGAACAGGGCATCACCCGGAATGACCGCGTCGCTATCCTATCGCGGAACAACAACGCCATGCTGGAGGCCTTCTATGCCATCGGGCTGGCCGGCGGCGTGAGCGTGCCGCTGAACTACCGGCTCAACGGCAGGGATGTTGCCTACATCCTGAACCATTCCGAGAGCAAAATCCTGCTCCTGGAACACACCTACGCCGAGGCGGTGCAGGAGGTGATACCGACCCTGGAGACGACCAAATTCTTCATCGAAATCATGCCGCCCAACCTGCTCGATGAGCCTATCATCGGGGTGAAGTATGAGGATTTTATCAAGGATGCCCCTACCGACCCGATAGACGTGCCGGTCGAGGACGAGCGGGACATGATAAGCATCGTCTACACCAGCGGCACTACCGGCCAGCCCAAGGGCTGCGTGCATACCCACCGCGGGGCTTATCTGAACGCCCTCGGCGAGGCCATTGCCGCCGGTTTGACTTCGGACAGCTCTTACCTGTGGACTTTGCCCATGTTCCACTGTGACGGCTGGAACTTCGTCTGGGCGGTGACCGCCGTCGGCGCCAAGCATGTCTGCCTGGAGCAGGTCCGCGCCGATGCCATGTATGAGCTTATGACCCGCGAGAAGGTCACCAACATGTGTGCCGCGCCTACCGTCTATCTTACCCTGGCCGAGTATATGAAGAAGAACTACTTTAAGTTCCCCTGCAAGGTCAAGGGCTTCATCGCCGGCGCGCCGCCTTCCCCGCTGGTTATCAGCGAATCGGAGTACTGTGGCATTGAGATTGTCCACGTCTACGGCCTGAGCGAGACCTACGGGCCACACATTATCTGCGAGTGGCTCGACGAGTGGGACGAGCTGCCTATCACCAAGCAGGCGGTGATTAAGGCCAGGCAGGGCGTGCCCTACGTCCAGTGGAACCCGGTGCGGGTGGTGGACGATAACATGAACGACGTGCCCTGGGATGGGGCCACCCCCGGCGAGGTGGTGATGCAGGGCAATAACGTCATGCAGTGGTATTTCAAAGACCGTGAGAAGACCGATGAGGCCTTCCGCGGCGGCTGGTTCCACAGCGGTGATGCCGCCGCAATCCACCGCGACGGCTACCTGCAGATTGTCGACCGCCTCAAGGATATTATTGCCACCGGCGGCGAGAAGGTGTCCGGCGTCGAGGTGGAAGCGGCTATTGCCCAACACCCCGCCGTCTTTGACGTAGCCGTCTACGGCAAGCCCGACCCGAAGTGGGGCGAGATTGTCAAAGCCCTGGTGCAACTCAAGCAGGGGGAGACCGCCACCGAAGAGGATATCCTGGAGTGGTGCCGCGACCGCCTCTCCCGCTTCAAGGTGCCGCGGGAAATCGAGTTCGGCCCGGTGCTGCGCACCGCCACGGGCAAGGTGCAGAAAAACCTGCTCAAGAAGAGAGAGTTGGAGAAGGCCGCTAAACCACCCGAGGCATAGTCAGCCAATAAAGTTTAGCCAAAGGGCGTCCCGATTTCATCGGGACGCCCTTTTCTTTTCAACTGTCATTGCGCGGAGCGCAACCAAACCTCTCCTTCAGGAAGAATCATTCAGGATGAATCCCTTTCGCAAAGTCACGATTCACTTTGTTCATGCGGGATTCCGTATGGGTGTAACGAATCGGAAGGAGATTGAGAGAGCCTCTCCCTTTGATAAAGGGAGATTGAGAGGGATTCAAAATCACCCTTAGTCCCCTTCAGGGAGAACTCTTCAGGATGAACCCCTTTTCCAAAGGGGGAGACACATCATTGCGAGGAGTCCCGATGAAGTCGGAATGACGAAGCATCTCTTCCCCTGTCATTGCGAGCCCCGATAGGTCGGGGCGAAGCAATTTCAAGGATGATTATAGGGATTGCTTCGTCACTTCGCTCCTCGCAATGACAACTAAACTAACCCTTATTCGCAAAATTTGAGCGCAGAAACCCGGTAATCCTGCGGCTGATAAGGGGGTAAAACGCCCAGATGCTGGTGTGGGTGGCCGGGTACCAGGCGATAGGCGGCTGGCCGCTGGCTGCCCACAGGTCGAGGGTGGCCCCGCGCGGGACGAACTCGTCCCAGCGGGCGTTGAGCATCAGCACCGGGCGCTGGCGGAGGTAGCGGGCAAAGGTGAGCGGGTCGTCGAGATAAGCCGACCGCAGCGGGGTCACGTTCTCGAAACCCTTCTCGTCGACCTCGACCAGATATTAAGCGTAGGCGCTCTGGGTCTGCCGGTATTCGGCGTCGTTGCGTTTCGACCTCCGCCATGTGGCGAGCCGGCTCTCCTGCACAATCCTCGCCGAGTTGCCGCCGGTGACAATGAGCACGCCCGAC
>JAUYDJ010000211.1 GCA_030690025.1 Chloroflexota bacterium
TATGAGTGTAACGAATCGGAAGGGGATTAAGGGGGATTTTTAGGCGTTTCGCAGGAAGCTTCGCAAACCTTGCTACCCTTCTTCAAAACAACTAAACTGGAGGTGAATGAGCACTAATTCTCAGCGCACTGGCGTGGCTAACCTGCCCCTCCATTACGGCAAAGCGCCGCGCTGGCTGTTCGACCGCATGGTCAAGCTGGCGCGGGAGATTACTATTGTCGTAGTCAGCGACTTCGGGCCGGAAGAAATGCTGCGGCGGCTGTCGCACCCCTACTGGTTCCAGGCCTTCGGCTGCGTGCTCGGCTATGACTGGCATTCCAGCGGCGTGACGACTACCCTGTGCGGCGCGCTCAAGGAAGGGATAAAGTGTCTGGAGCGAGACCTGGGCCTGTTCGTGGCCGGCGGCAAAGGCAAGACCTCGCGGAAAACTCCCGCCGAGCTGGAAAGCTGGGGCGAGCTAATCTCCATCGACGCGGCGCCGCTGGTCTATGCCAGCCGTATGTCGGCCAAGGTGGACAGCGCCGCCATTCAAAGCGGCTACCAGCTCTATCATCATACCTTCCTCTTTACCGCCGGCGGGAAGTGGGGGGTTGTCCAGCAGGGCATGAACGAAAATACCCGCTACGCGCGACGCTACCACTGGCTGGGCGAGACAGTTAAGGACTTTGTCAACGAGCCGCACTTTGCCATCCTCACTGAAGCCAGGGGACAGGCGCTGAACCTGGTCGCCAGCGAGAGCGACCCCGCCCGCACCACCATCACCGGCATTGCCACTAACGAAAAGCCGGAAAAAGTGCTGGCGGAGCTGAAGCGAATCAAGACCCTGCACCTGCCCGCCCGCCACTATCTGACCACGGACGACCTCCACCCCGACAGCCTGAGCAAGATTCTGCTGAGCACCTACGAGCGCCAGCCGCCGGACTTCGAGCAGCTATTGGGGCTGCCGGGGGTGGGTGCTAAGACTATCCGCGCCCTGAGCCTTATCTCCGAGCTGGTCTATGGCGTTGCGCCCAGCTACCGCGACCCGGCCCGCTATAGCTTTGCCCACGGCGGCAAGGACGGCATCCCCTATCCGGTCGACCGCCAGACCTATGACCAGTCGATTGAGATTCTGAGTAAAGCCATAAACAAGACTAAGTTGGGCATACAGGAGAAGCGGGAGGCGATGGGGAGGCTGAGTAAATTGGGGAGTGTATAATCAAGATTCAGGCTTTCTGTTATAATAACCTTGAGACTCTCGGGAGGTTGGGTGTGTTAGTAAAAATAGAGACCTATTTCGATGGCGAATTCTGGTGTGCTCGGGGGATAGGCGTGGACATATTCACCCAGGCTAGCACTCTGGATGAACTCTATCAGAATATCAAAGAGGCAGTATCTGTTCACTATGGCGACACAGGTGAACCTATTACCATTCTGACTCTGTCTGAGGTGAAACTAGCCAGTGCCGAAGCTCCCACAAGTTAGCGGAAAGAGACTGGTCAAGCTTCTTCAATCGCTAGGCTACGAAATTACCAGACAACGTGGCAGCCATGTTGGATTGAGGAAAAACACACCTTTGGGCGAGCATGCGATTACAGTTCCCGCACACAAGATTCTAGCTAAAGGGACATTGAGTGATATCCTCAGCAGAGTAAGCCTCTGGAATAATATTACTAAAGAAAGCCTCATTGACAAGCTGAAATAGGAATAATGGCTTCCTGTAATAGTTGAATTCGACAAGGGGAAGCGTGGTTTTCAAATCCTTCGGTAAAAAACTCTATGTCGTTCTTATCGTCGTTGGTGTTGTCCTGGCGGTATTGGTCGGCCTTATCTGGTGGAACTTCCGGGCAGGCAGAGTGCCAGTGCCGCCGGCGGCCACGCCGCCGCCCGGCGCGGAAATTCCCCTCGCCGTCTCCCTGGCGCAAAAGCTGGAAATCCCGTGGTCGCTGGCGTTTCTACCCGATGGCAGCCTTATCTTTACCGAGCGGCCGGGCAGAATAAGACTTATCGATGCCCGGCAGGGCCTGCTGGTCGAACCACTCTTGACCGTTGACGAGGTCGCGCACCGTGGTGAGGGTGGGTTGCTCGGTCTCACGGTGCACCCCAAATTCACCAGTAACCACTTCATTTACGTTTACTATACCTACCAGGGTCGCGCTAGCCTGGCTAACCGGGTGGTGAGGTTCAGGATGGACGGCAAAGCCCTGGTGGACAGGAAGATTATCATCGATGACATTCCGGCTTCCACCATTCACGACGGCGGACGAATTAAATTCGGCCCTGATGGTCTGCTATATATCACCGCTGGCGATGCTTCCGCGGCTGAGCAGGCCCAGGATAAGAACTCACTGGCCGGTAAAATTTTGCGCGTGACTGAGGATGGCGCTATTCCGCCGGGCAATCCTTTTCCCGGTTCCCCGGTCTATTCCTTTGGCCATCGCAACCCGGAAGGCCTGGCCTGGGATGCTCAAGGCCGGCTCTGGGCCACCGAGCATGGTTCCAGTGCCACCGATGAGCTGAATCTAATCGAGGCGGGGAAAAACTATGGCAGGCCGGTTATTCGCGGGGATGAGACAGCGCCGGGCATGGAAAGCCCGGTGATTCACAGCGGCAGCGACACCTGGGCGCCATCGGGGCTGGCCTATTTCAATGGCTCGCTCTTTTTCGCCGGGCTGCGCGGCCAGAGTCTGTTTCAGGCGGTCGTAGAAGACCACCGGGTGACACTGCGGCAGCACTTAAGCCGGAGCTTCGGGCGGCTGCGCGATGTAGTGGTCGGCCCTGACCAACTGTTTTACATCTGTACCAGCAACCGGGACGGTCGGGGCGTACCCACGCCTGACGACGACCAGATTATCCGGATTAATCCGGCGAAGCTGTAGCGTCAGGGTCTCTCTTCTGACGGAGATACCATCCCACCCCACCCAGCGCCGCCGCCATTGCTGCCGTGCCAGCCGCGATGAAGAAGAAGGTGTCATACCAGAAGCCCTGCGGGACGAGCATGATGAGGTAGTCCCGCGCCGGGTCAAGCTGCCAGAAATCGTTGCTGAAGCTCAGCAGGTGGAACTGGATAAAAAGCTGGTCAAAGTCGAAGAGCGCCCCCACTCCCAGCGCCAGCATCAGGGCCAGGGTCAGGCCGCTTCCCCAGACTAATGCTGAAGCCAGCTGCCGCTTGTTCCGCCGCCAGAGGGCAAACCCGGCATAAATCAGCGCGTAGGCCAGCGTCCCGGCCAGCAGGCGGTAATCAAGCCAGAACAGCGTCCTGACGTCCTTGAGATGGACTATCTCCCGCTCATTGAACAGCGGGAACGGCTGGCCGTCCTTGGTAACGGTCAGGCTGATATACTCTTCGCCGGAGTTAAAGTAGCTGATGAGACCGGTGGCTGCTTTGTCCAGCTCGGCCGGGGACAGGCCGGTCACCTGGCTGATACCATTCTTTTCAAATTCGTATCTATACCACCAGGCGCTGTTTATGGCGGCGGCAATGCTGCCGCTCAGCAGTAAAATTGGCATACCGAATATGAACAACCACTTAGCCACGGTGCTAATAATCTTCAACTTAGCCCTCTATTCAAATTATACAACTTAAAACATAAAAAAGCATAATTTATGGTATTATTTGCATTTGGTTGCTGTGTCATTGCGAGTCCCGACTTGTCGGGACGAAGCAATCCCCGAAGCAAAGTTTGAGATTGCTTCGAGGTGTCCGCCCTCTCGCAATGACAGGTTTAAGATAGTAACAACCAAAACCGAAGAAAACCTAATTTGTCGTCTCATGTGAGGCTCAAATTCTAAATTCTAAGCAATCTGGCCGGGGACTAACGAGATTCTTCGCCCCGATTTCATCGGGACTCAGAATGACAGCGGTGGAGTTGTTTTGGATTTAGATATTAGAATTTAGAGCCTAATCACTACTAAATTCTTTACCTGTCGAAAGTGCCCTGTGCTATAATAAACAGTTCAGGATTTTGCTTTGAATCAGGGGGATGATGTTTACTCACCTGCATGTCCATACGGAATACAGCCTGCTCGACGGCATGTGCCGCATCCCGCAGCTCATGGCGCGCGCCAAAGAGATGGGCCTGACGGCTCTGGCCATCACCGACCACGGGGCCATGTACGGCGTCATCCAGTTCTACCTGGCCGCCCGTGAAGCCGGTATCAAGCCCATCATCGGGTGCGAGGTCTATGTGGCGCAAAACAGCCGCACCAGCCGTGAGGCTAGCGACAAGTTCAACTACCACCTGATTCTTCTCGCCAAAAACGATACCGGCTATCGTAATCTCATCCAGCTTGTCACCAAGGCTCATCTGGAAGGCTTCTACTATAAACCGAAGGTGGATAAAGAGCTGCTGGCGCAGTACCACGATGGCCTGATTGCCCTTTCCGCCTGTATCGGTGGGGAAATACCGCGGCTCATCCTGGAAGGACGTCTTGACGAAGCCAAACAGGCGGCGGCGTGGTATAAGCAGACCTTTGGCGATTTCTACCTGGAGGTACAGCGGCACCCCATGGTCGAGCTGGAGAAAGTGAACCAGGCGCTTATCGCCATGAGCGCCGAGCTGGGTATCCCGCTGGTGGCCACCAACGATGCCCACTATATCAATCAGGAAGACGCCTCCGCCCACGACCTGCTGCTCTGCATCGGCACCAACACCTCTATCCATGACGAGAAAAGGAAGAAGATGGCCGGCGACTTCTTCTACCTGAAGAGCCCGGCGCAGATGGCCGAGCTTTATCGCGATATTCCCCAGGCGCTGGAAAACGCCGAGCGCATCGCCGAGATGTGCCGCCTTGAGTTTGAGTTTGGCCGCCTGCACCTGCCTGAGATAGACCTGCCGGCCGGCAAGAACCCCGACCAGTTCCTGGCCGACCTCTGCGCCGAGGGCCTGCCGCGCTATTATCCTCACCCCACCCCGGAGATAGAAAAGCGCCTCGCCTACGAGCTGGAGGTAATCCAGAAGACCCAGTTCGCTAACTACTTCCTGGTGGTCTGGGATATTATCTCCTTCGTCAGGAAGAACAGCATACTGTTCGGCGTCAGGGGCAGCGCCGCCGCCAGTATCGTGCTGCACTGCCTGGGCATCACCGAGCTCGACCCCATTGCGAATAAGCTGGTCTTCGAGCGCTTTCTTAACCTGGAGCGCCGCGAGATGCCGGATATCGACCTGGATTTCCAGGATGACCGCCGTGACGAGGTCATCAAGTACGTCTCCGATAAATATGGCCGGGACCACGTCGCCCAGATTATTACCTTCGGCACCCTGGGCGCCCGCGCCGCCCTGCGCGATGTAGGCAGGGCGCTGGGTATGCCGTATAGCTTTGTCGACCGTGTTACCCGGCTGGTGCCCTTTGCCCCGACCATGACCCTCAAGCGTGCCCTGGACGAGAACAGCGAGCTCAGGGCTCTCTACGAGGAAGACCCGTCGGTCAAGAACCTCATCGACTCGGCGCGGCGGCTGGAGGGCATTGCCCGCCATGCCAGCACCCATGCCGCCGGCGTGGTCATCTCCAAGGAGCCGCTCACCCGCTACGTCCCCCTGCAGCGCGCCAGCAAGGGCAATGATGAGAACATCGTCATGACCCAGTTCGGCATGGATGAAATCGCCAAGATAGGGCTGCTCAAGATGGACTTCCTCGGGCTGGCCAACCTCACCATCCTGGGCCGCGCCCGTGAAATCATCCGCCAGAACCGGGGTGTGGATGTCGACCTGCACCGCCTGCCCATGGATGATGCCAGGACATACAGTCTTCTCGCTTCCGGGGAAACGGCGGGCGTCTTCCAGTTGGAAGGGACGGGCATGCGCCACCATATCAAAGAGCTTAAACCGAACACCTTCAGTGATATTGCTGCCATGGTCGCCCTCTACCGTCCCGGGCCGATGGAGCATATCCCCCGCTTCATCAAGAGTAAGCACGGTGAAGAGCCTATCCGCTACCCGCACCCGGCCCTGAAAAACATACTGGAAGAGACCTACGGCGTGATTGTCTACCAGGAGCAGGTGCTGTTCATCGTGCAGACACTGGCCGGCTACAGCCTGGGTCAGGCCGATATCTTCCGCAAGGCCATGGGTAAGAAGATTGCCGAGGTGATGAAGAAGGAGAAAATCAACTTCATTGCCGGCGCCATCAAGAACGGCTTTTCCGAGGAGGTCGCCAACGAGGTATTCGCCCTCATTGAGCCCTTTGCCGGCTATGCCTTCAACAAGGCCCACGCCTTCAGCTATGCCCTCATTGCCTACCAGACGGCCTATCTCAAGGCCAACTATCCCGCCGTGTATATGACTGCCTTTTTGATAACCCATGCCGGCGACCTGGAGAAGGTCGCCGGGGCGGTGGCCGAGTGCCGCCGCCTGGGGATTACGGTGCTGCGGCCTGATGTGAACCACAGCCAGGTCAATTTCGCCATAGAAAAGAGCGAAAGTGGTACCGAGGCTATCCGCTTCGGGCTGGCGGCAATCAAGAACGTGGGCGTCAACGCCGTCGAGCCGGTGGTGGCGGAGTGCAATAAAGCCGGCAAATATAAGTCGATTGAAGACCTGTGCCGGCGCTGCGA
>JAUYDJ010000248.1 GCA_030690025.1 Chloroflexota bacterium
CGGTGGTGATTGCCACGCCGGAAATATTATCCCTAATCAACGACACGGCACTTGCATACTCGCTGGCCGAGTAGCGCCGTTTCATCCGCCGTAGCACGCTGTCGCTCCCGCTTTGCAGCGAGAGGTGAAAATGGCGGCACAGCCTTTCGTCCCGCCACAGGCTGACTAGCTCGGGTGAGATTTCTTGAGGCTGCAGGGAGGACAGCCGCAGCCGGGTTATGCCGGTCTCTGCCAGGATACGCGCCAGCAAGCCCGTTAAATTCATGCCGTCAAATCGGTATGAGCCGACCTCGGTGCCGGTCAAAACTAGCTCTTTATAGCTCTCGCCGACCCGCTGCCTGATTTCGGCAGTAACTCGGCCGACGGGAACGCTTACTTCGTTGCGGCGCACCAGCGGCACAATACAGTAGGCGCAGAAGTTATGGCAGCCATCCTGAATCTTGATAAAGGCACGTGTCCGGAACGCATCGGGGGAGTCCCCCTGGGTAGAGATTGGAATAGTCAGAAAGCCGCGCTCCGCCAGTCGGCGCAGCAGGTGGGGCTTATCCTCATTTCCCAGGACAAGGTCGACTTCCTCCAGTTTAGCCAGCGCCTCCGCCGCCCGTTCCGCATAGCAGCCGGTGACCACCAGCCGGGCGGCCGGATTCCGCCGCCGCGCCATCCTGAGCAGGTGCCGGCATTTGCTGTCCGCCATTTGGGTGACGGTGCAGGTATTCAGAATATAGACATCTGCCCCTTCCGCTGGCGATACCACCCGGTAACCGGCTTGAACCAGCTCTCTGGCCAGAAGCTCGGTCTCCGCCTGATTGAGCTTGCAGCCCACCGTATCCAGGGCAATCCTCGTGCCCTCTATTTTACTCATCCTTGCCATCAATTCCTAAACCTATTATACTTTTCATATCCGAAATCGGTCAAAGAAACACTTCTCGAAGCTAATACTTGCCGAATAGCCTGAAATTATGGTAAAAATAGAAAGGTTACAAGGAGACGAGATGAGTCGCAAGGTCATGGAGAAAGTCCCCGAAGATATGCTCGAGCAGGACCTGGAAAAATACCGGCAAAAGGCGATTGAGCTTGGCGCTACTGACGCCAAGGTCATCACCACCGATATGATAGTGATTGACGAAAGGGTGCGGGCCAAGTGCCTAGTCCCATTGTGCTCCAACTGGGGCAAGAACGCTAACTGTCCGCCTCACGGCCTGGACCTGGACTTAATGAGAAAAGTAGTGGCGAACTTCAAATATGCTATATTCTACATGATGAAGGTGCCTCCAGAAGAGATGGCCGGCCCCGAGTACCACAAGAAGAAGCTGGGTGTTCGCGCCTCGCTAAAGCACCAGGAAATCGCGTCTAAACTTGAGTCTCAAGCTTTCTACGATGGCTACTATCTGGCCGCAGCGTTTACCTCCGGGCCGTGCAATGTCTATCTCTGCCCCGACCAGCCGTGCAATGCGCTGGCAGGACAGGGCTGCCGTCACGGGCTGCGCTCCCGGCCTTCACTGGAGGCGGTTGGTATAAACGCCTACCTGATGGCGACCAGGGTCGGCTGGGATATGTACCCCATTGGCGGCTCAACCAACCCGGCCGATGTGCCCTACGGCAGCAAGCTCGGCATGGTGCTCATCTACTAGCAGTCCTCAGATTTCCCCACGGGGAAATCCCTGGCTCGAAAGGAGATATTAATTTGATAAACAATACCAATTGTAATAATAGAGTCGTAGTAACCGGGATGGGTATCATTTGCCCCCTCGGGCTGGATGTGGCTACCACCTGGGAGGCGCTGGTGGCCGGCAAGTCCGGCATTGGCCCCATCACCCTGTTTGATGCCAGCCGCTTTGAGACCAAAATTGCCGGCGAGGTAAAGGGATTTGAACCCACCAACTACATCAACCGCAAGGATGCCCGCCGCATGGACCGTTTTGCCCAGCTCGCCGTAGCCGCCAGTCTTCAAGCGCTAAAGGAGTCAGGCATCCAGGTCAACGCCAACAACCAGGACAGTATCGGCATCGTCATTGGCAGCGGCATCGGCGGCCTCACTACCCTATTTGAGCAAATCCAGATACTGCTGGAAAAGGGACCCGACCGGGTAAGCCCCTTCCTCATCCCGATGATGATTGCTGACGTGGCGGCGGCCCAGGTGTCTATTGTGCTGGGTGTCAAAGGTCCCAACCTGTGCACTACGTCGGCCTGCTCCAGTGGCTCAGATGCCATCGGGGTGGCCTACGAGATTATCAAGCGTGGCGATGCCCAGGTTATGGTCACCGGCGGCAGCGAGGCCATCATCAACCCGGTAGGCGTGTCCTCCTTCAATGCCATGAAAGCCATCTCCACCCGCAACGATGCCCCGCAGCAGGCCTCCCGCCCCTTTGATGCCGAACGTGATGGCTTCGTCCTCAGTGAGGGTGCCGGGGTCCTTATCCTGGAAAACCTGGCGCATGCCCGGCAGCGCGGCGCTAATATCCATGCCGAAATTATCGGCTATGGCGCCAGCGCCGATGCCTTCCATGTTACCCAGCCGCTTGAGGACGGCGAAGGCGCCGCCAAGGCTATACAGATGGCAATCAAGAAGGCTGGCATTACTCCGGCTGAAATCGACTACATCAATGCCCACGGCACCTCCACCTCGCTGAACGACCTCATGGAGACCAAGGCCATAAAGACGGTATTCGGCGATGCTGCCTACCGTGTCCCGATAAGCTCCACCAAGTCGATGACCGGGCACCTCATCGGCGGTGCCGGCGCGGTAGAAGCAGCCATATCCATATTGACTATCCAGCACGGCATTATACCGCCGACTATAAACCTGACTCACCCCGACCCGCAATGCGACCTCGACTACGTGCCCAATGTAGCCCGTAAAGCCAAAGTCACCACTGCCCTGTCCAACTCTTTTGGCTTTGGCGGCCATAACTCAGCCCTTGTTTTCCGACAGTACACTGAGGCGTAAATATTGAGCCACAGTCGCTGGAAACTGCTGCCGCCGGTTCCAGATAAGAATCTGGCAGCGCGGTCGTGTTTCTCACCGCTGGTAACCCAGCTGCTGTACAACCGTGGCGTCACCGACCCCGCCCAGTTTGAGCTTTTCATTTCCGCTGATAAGCGCCTTTCCGCCGACCCCTTCCTGCTGCCGGACATGGACCGGGCCGTAGCCCGGATTTACCGGGCCCTGCTCTCCGGCGAGAGTATCGCCGTCTACGGCGACTTCGATGTTGACGGCGTGACCAGCACCGC
>JAUYDJ010000032.1 GCA_030690025.1 Chloroflexota bacterium
CGCTCTCTCAACTTCTTTGCGCTGGCCTTTCTGCCACGCCTGAAAGACCTCGGTGAGGTTGCTGATTTGAGTGGAGGCGAGGCCTATGGTGGCGTAGGGCAGGGCATATTCATTAGCGTTAAAAGCTATGGCGAGTCCACCGGCCTCTTCCACCGCCTGCAACATGCGGAAATCGGTGATGCTGTCGCCGACCACTACCCACTTTGATATCGGCTGGTCTTGAGCGGTGGCAAACTTGTTCAAAGCTGCTAGCTTGCGCCGTCCGCCGACCGGTTTGACCTCTGTTATCGCCTCGCCCAAGTCGGTCGACGGCAGCTGTTTCCAGAAAAACTCATCCAGGCTTTGTTTAATGCGGGCATCATCGCGGACGGGCTGCATACTCAGGATGCCCTCTTCCACGAGTTGCAACCGGGCGATATCATCCTCAGTCAGGGTCTGGCGCAGCCGGTTCAACGGGAACGGGGTGCAGGCAACATTGTGGGCGTAGATGCCCAGCTTCTGGGTAAGGCGCAGGGCGTACTGCTCGTAGGTAGTGGTGATGCAGAATACCTTCCAGCCGCTCTCCTGGAGCCAGGCAATGAGCTTAGGTGCGCCGCCGGTAAACCGGGCGTTAATGGCCAGGGTGGTGATGTTATCCTCGGAGATGCCGTGGAGCAGGAGAAAGGGGACGATAAGGGCCAGGGTGTCGCCAGGCTCGTAGTCCGGCCGTCCTTCGAGAGTCAGCAAATCATCATAGCGGCTGATGACCTCAAAGATTCTCGCGCCGTTGGGGAAGAGCTTCATCAGCTCATAGGCATTATCCTGGGGTGACAGCGGCCCCTCGAGGTCAAAGGCGATGAAGTTTTTAGCCATTTCTAACCTTACCCCCTTTAGAGGTTGTCTGAAAAACGTTTAATTGTCATTCTGAACGAAGTGAAGAATCTGTTCCGCATCAGAAGTTAGAGATTCATTCAGTCGTCCGCCTTCGGCGTCCTCCTTCAGAATGACATTTTCAGACAGCCTCAGATATATTTGAAGGGACTTTGTCCCTTCAAACTTTCCTGGGTCTCACTTGGAGGGTTTATCTTTTACCAACCGGTCTATCTCTTCGGTTAGATTATACCCGTTAATGGGCCTGTCTGACGAGTCCACCACTTTTTTGTCCGGGGTAATTCTTATTTTGCCTTCGCTGAACGCCTTTATGGTGGCAACTATCAGCGGGAACTCCCGGGCCAGGCCATGCTCCCGAATCAGTCGGAACAGGGGACTATTTTCGCCCTGGTTTTCCTTAATCTCACTGACCGAATGTCCCTCAATCTCCTCCCAGTACTGGTCGAAGGGTTTGCCTCGGATGGAGAAGGTGCAGTAGGCCACTACCGGCCCTTTGTCCAGCTCCGGGGTCACCAGGTGCATCATCACGCCGGTCGACTTAGTTTTGCGTTCAATCAGCTGCCAGATTACCTCCTGCCAGGTCCCGGCCGGCCCGCCCGGGGCGGCGGGATGCAGGTTAATCATGTTATACTTCCGGCACATCTCCTTGCCGACAATCAGCATGTAGCCGGCCAGGGCGCAGAGGTCGGGACTGAAGCCGGCCAGCTTCTTCATCACCGCCCGGTCGTAGTCAAGCCGCCATTCCGGCAGGGTTCCAGTATGGCCGGTTGATACGCCTTGTTGTTTTTTGAACTTTTCGTAGGAGAGGCACACCAGCGGGATATGGTAGCCCTCCACCAGTTTCAGAAAGAGGTCGCTCTCCACCGACTCGCCCGGCTCACGGTTGCAGAAAACAAAGCTAATCTCAGCCTTGATTTCACCGCGGTGGATGCTGCTCTGCACCACCTCCAGGAGGTCGCGGGCGGCCTTATCTCTGCCCGTGGAAAACCAGCCGAGCTTGTATGTCATGCTTTAAGGCCCTTCTTGAGCTTCGTCCAGGCGCTGGCAAAGCGGGCCAGGGGGTTAGTGCGGCGTCCGTAAATCTTACCCTGGGCCAGTGCCTGCAGAAAGTCGTCTTTGTCGCTGAATTCAGGCATCTCCACGTAGGCATTGCCCACTTCATAAATGGAATGGGCATCGCTGCCGGCGCTCTGGGGGAGGCTGTATTTGGCGGCGAAGAGCCTGGCCCTGGCCAGAGTCCGCGGGAAAATCACTTTCGAGTTGAAGACCTCCAGGACATCGATTTCCTCGACGATTTGCTCCAGGGTATCATCATCCAGTGCCGAGTGCCGTATCTTATCGAAAGGGTGGGGGATACATACCAGGGCATCCTGGTCCCTGATGCGGGCTATGGTCTCCTCGACCGACAGGTGGCTGGGTATCTCTTCCTTGAGGAACATGCCCATGATTTCACCGTGGGGCGTTATCATTTCCTCGGCGATAATCACCTTGAAGGGCGCTATGGCCTGCATCTTGAAAGCGCCCTCGGTGGTGCCGTGGTCGGCGATGGCGATACAGTTTATCCCCAGCGCCTGGCAGCGCTTGATAATTGCCTCCAGGGGCGTAGCACAGTCCATCGAGTACTGCGTATGAATATGAAGGTCGGCTTTCAGCAATTCAGTCCTTTCTCAGGTCTTCTTGGCTTTGGAGATGACCCTGGCTTTACCATTCTCTATGGCCGCGACATCCTCGATTCTTACCCCACCCCAGCCGGTGAGATAAATACCCGGCTCAACGGTGAATACCATGCCCGCCGAGAGCACGTCAGTCGATTTGGCACCGAGGCGAGGCAGCTCGTGGACGGCCAGTCCTACGCCGTGGCCGAGGCCATGCCCGAAGTTCTGACCGTAGCCGGCCTCTTCGATAACCGTCCGCGCCAGGCTATCGGCCTGCTCGCCGGTCATGCCCTCTTTGATAATACTCAGCGCCGCCAGCTGAGCGCCCAACACGGTATCATAGACCTTGCGGAACTTATCATCCTGAGCGCCGGGGCAGAAGGTGCGGGTCATGTCGCTGCAGTAACCGCCGCACTTAGCGCCGATATCGACTACCACCGGCTCGCCGGAGTTGATGACACGCGCCGAAGGCTGGTGATGAGGCAGTGCCCCATTAGGCCCGGCAGCGACGATGATTTCAAAGGGCAAGGTCTGGCTGCCCTGCTCACGCATGAATTTCTCGATTTCCCAGGCGGCTTCAATCTCGGTCATACCGGGGCGCATGACGCCCTCGATATGTTCTAAAGCGCGGTCGGTTATTCCCACTGCCTTAGTAATAAGGTCAAGCTCTGCCGGTTCTTTGACGGCGCGGAGCGACTCTACCAGGCTTTCCACCGGCACCAGTTTAAGCTGTGACTGTTTGAGGTTATCGCTTAACCAGCGGTAAAAGGCAAAGGTGACGCTCTCGGCTTCAAATCCCAGCTTCTTTAAGTTTAGTCCAGCGATGAGTCCGGAAATCCAGTCGGCGGTGTAGCTATTGATTCGGGCAATCTCGAAGTCGGGGGCCTGGACCGCGGCTTGCTCCACGTAGCGAAAGTCGGTAGCCAAAACAGCCTTTTGCGGGCTAATCAGCAGGTAGCCCGCCGAACCGGTGAAACCGGAAAGGTAGTGCCGGTTCTCAGGCTGGGAGATGAGAATAGCATCAATCTCCTTCTCAGCGAGCTTCTGGCGCAGCTTTTCCAGTCTACTCCGGCTCATCGGGTTTCTCCCGTGCCATGGGGTGGGCAGCCAGGTAAACCTTCTTAGCCTGGCTCTTGGTGACATGGGTGTAAATCTGTGTCGAGGTCAGGCTGGCATGCCCCAGCAGCTCCTGAACGACTCTTAAATCGGCGCCGCCATCGAGCAAATGAGTGGCAAAGGTATGGCGCAGCAGGTGAGGGTACACGCGCCTGTCGATGCCGGCAATGTTGGCGTATTTTACCAGGATGCGCTGCACCTGCCGCTCGGTGAGGCGTCCGCCGTAGCGGTTCAGGAACACGGCAGCATTGCCTTTTTTACCGATAAGTTTAGGGCGGCTCTGGTCGAGGTAGGCGGTCAGGGCTTCAATAGCCGGCTTACCCATCAGCACCACCCGCTCCTTGGAACCTTTCCCCCAGACGCGCATCTCGCCGCTGCCCAGGTCGATTTGCTCCAGGTTAAGGCTGGCCAGCTCACTGACCCGCATCCCGCAGGCGTAGAGCAGCTCCAGGAGCGCCCGGTCGCGCAGTCCCAGCGGCGTGGATAGGTCGGGCGAAGTAAGTAACCGCACCACCTGTTCCAGGCTCAAGAAAGCGGGTAAACGTTTGTCCAGCTTGGGCGAGGAGGTGGTGGCTACCGGGTTCACCGATATAATTTGCTCCCTCATCAGGTAGCGGTAAAAGGAGCGCAGAGCCGACAGCTTCCGCGCAATGCTCCTTTTCACCACACCCTGCTCAATAAGATAAGCCAGGTAACCCCGTACCGTGTGCTTGTCCACCTGTTCCAGTGAGCTAATCTTCTTGCTTTTAAGAAAGTGGATGAAGTCCATCAAATCGGTGGAGTAGTTGCGCACGGTATACGGCGAAGCGTTGCGCTCCGCCTCAAGGTAGTTCCGGTATTTACGGAAGACCTCTTGCATGTAGCTAGCCGCCATTGGCACTCTTCGTTTCGGCCTCGGCTAATTTGCCGCGGTAGCTGCACTTGGTGCACTTGGCATATTCCCCTTTATACAGCGTGACCAGGCTACCGCACTTGGGGCAGGGCTGGGGGAGGGGCTTAAAGTTGGTGGCAAACTCGCATTTGGGGTAGTTGCTGCAGCCGTAGAAGGTGCGCCGCTTCTTGTTTACCTTCTGCACCAGTTCATTCCCGCACTCCGGGCACTTGGCCCCGGTCTTAATCTGGAAGGACTTGGTGGACTTGCACTCCGGATAGCCGCTACAGGCCAGGAACCTGCCGAAGCGGCCGGTCTTCACCACCATCGGTTTGCCGCACTTGGGGCAGGTCTCATCGGTGGCCTCATCGGCGAGCTTGACCTTCTCGATGACCTGGGAGGCTTTCTGCAGGGTCTGGTCGAAGGGTATGTAGAAGTCCTTGACCACGCCTACCCAGTCGCGGTGGTCGTGGGCAATCTCGTCCAGCTCTTCCTCCATGCGGGCGGTGAAGTCTATATCGACAATCTCCGGGAAGTGCTGGCAGAGCAGGTCATTGACCACTATACCCAGCTCGGTGGGTTTGAAAACCCCGCCTGTCCTGGTGACGTACTCCCGCTGCTGGATGGTCGAGATGATGGGAGCGTAGGTGCTGGGGCGTCCGATGCCATTCTGCTCCAGCATCTTGATGAGCGTGGCCTCGTTGAATCGGGGCGGCGGCTGGGTGAAGTGCTGCTCCGGGAACAGACCGAGCAGCTTAAGAGCGTCATCCTTCTCCAGTTTAGGCAGCTTGGGACTCTTACCATTATCGTTCTCGGCCTCATCCTTGCCTTCACTATAAAGAATAATAAAGCCGGGGAAACTGATTACCGAGGTAGACGTGCGGAATAAGTAATCAGTCTTGCGGTGTTTTGCCTTGATGTCCACGGTGGTGTTATCAAAGAGGGCCGGTGACATCTGGCTGGCCACCATGCGTTTCCAGATAAGGTCGTAGAGCTTGAACTGGGCGGTATTGAGATAGGACTTTATCGATTGCGGCTCGCGGTGAATCCGGGTCGGGCGGATGGCCTCGTGAGCTTCCTGCGCCCCCTTAACGGTGCGAGTAAAAGAGCGGGCATGAGGCGGCAGGTACTCGGCACCATACTTTTCACCGATAAACTCTCGCGTTTCGGCGATGGCGGAGCGGGCAACCTGGGTGGAGTCGGTGCGCATGTAGGTGATAAGGCCCACGTTGCCCTCGTCGCCCACCGGTAAGCCTTCGTAAAGCTGCTGGGCGATGGCCATGGTCTGGCTGGCGGAGAAGTGAAGCTTGCGCCAGGCTTCCTGCTGCAGGGTGCTGGTGATAAACGGCGGCGCCGGCTGGCGGGTCAGCTTCTTAGTGCCGACCTTGACGACGCTGTAATCGGCGTCTTTGAGGTCGCTGGCCAGGTCATTCGCCTGTGTTTCATTGTGAATGTCAAGCTTGCCGCCTTCGATAAGGCCAACCAGTGTTGCCCGGAAAGCCGCGGCCGCCTTGGCTGTCTTAGACAGCTCGGCTTCAATGGTCCAGTACTCCACCGGGACAAATTTCTCAATCTCCCGCTCCCGGTCAACGATGATTCTGACGGCTACCGACTGTACCCTGCCGGCGGAAAGCCCCGGCCTCACCTTGCGCCAGAGAAGCGGGCTAATCTTGTAGCCGACCAGGCGGTCCAGGATACGCCGCGCTTGCTGGGCGTCAACCAGCTGCATATCTATTGCCCGCGGGTGCTTGAAAGCCTGCATAATGGCTTCCTCGGTTATCTCATGGAAAACCACCCGGCGGTAGGT
>JAUYDJ010000080.1 GCA_030690025.1 Chloroflexota bacterium
AAACGTTTAATTGTCATTCTGAACGAAGTGAAGAATCCGTTCCCCCGCAGCAAAGTACGGATTCATTCAGTCGTCCGCCTTCGGTGTCCTCCTTCAGGAAGAATCCTTCAGGAAGAATCCTTCAGGATGAATCCTTCAGAATGACATTATCCGACAGCCTCGATTAAGAGGGATTTTGGTCGTTTCGCGGAAGCCTTATCCCCTTATATCTTCTAAGAGGCGCTACCCTTCGCCAATCCTTTCCATCACGTGCCGGACATTTTCCTCGACAGGCTTGGAAGTATTTATTATAACATGGTTCGGTGGTGAAATTTCCACTACCGGGGCGAATTCCTTTTTCTGCGGCTCAAGTATTTCCCAGCGTCCGTCCGATACCGAGCCCTCACTCAGCCGCTGGGCCAATCGCTGGCGGATGGTCCTCTCATCTAGCTGGCATTCAACGACAAAAAAGTCAGTCTTCATCTCATCCGCCAGCTTCTTTGCCTTTTGCCGTTCCGCAGCCTTGATAAAAGAAGCATCCATGATTACCACGCCGTCCTCGCGCAATACGTCTTTCGCCTCGCTGAACATGGTGTCATAGGTCAGCCGGGTAAACCCAGTGGTGTAGATGCCGCGGTCAAAGCCCTCAAAGCGGTGCTCGGTGAGCGGGACATTGGCCAGCTGCTTGCGGGTGACATCCGAAGAGATAACCACCAGCCCCAGCCTTTTAGCCAGGGCCTGGGCGACAACCGATTTACCCGTGCCCACCAGGCCAACGGTAATGAGCAGGAGAGGCCTCGACCTGAGATAAGAATGCGCCAGGTCGAAGTAGCTGCTGGCGACCTGCCGGACCGACTCTTTTTCGATGATATAGGGGTCATCAAGCTTGAAACCCTCCACCTTCCCCCGCACGTAAGCCCGGTAGCACTTGTAGAAGTTGAGTAGCTCCAGCAGGGGCTTGTCCTGGCTTTTGGCCACGTAAGCTTTGATGAAACTGCGGGATAGGTCGGCCCGCCCGTAGTGGTCGAGGTCCATCGCCAGGAAAGCGACCTCGGAGGCGACATCGCAATAGCGGAAGCGGTCGTTGAACTCGATGCAGTCGTAGATGCAGAGGCCATCGGCAAAACAGATGTGGGCGGCATGGAGGTCGCCGTGGCAGTCCCTTATCCGACCCTCGGCCACGCGCTGGCGAAACAATACCGTGTTCCGCTTGATGAAGCTGTGGGTATACTCTTTGATACGCAGGTATTTCTGGAGAGAGACCGTCCGCCCGACATATTGCTCGGTCTGGCTGAAGTTCTCCTCGATATTTTGAGTGATGGTAGCCAGGTCGCCAAACTTGCTGATAGCGGGGCTGGTCTCAGCTTCCCGGTGGAACCCCGCCAGCTTTTCCGCCACCCGGCCCAGCATTTCAGAAGTCGCCTGGTCTTTGCCCAACAAGACATTCAGCATCTTTTCCTGGGGCAGGCGGCGCATCTTAACCGCGCACTCAATGGTCTTACCGCGCCCGCCAATCAGGATGCGGCCCCGCTCACGGGTGATGGGTACCACGTCCAGATAAGCCTCAGCGCAGAGACGGCGGTTAAGCTCTACCTCCCGCCGGCAATAGAGCTCACGCTTGGCCAGAGTGGTATAGTCGAGGTAGCCCAGATTTACCGGTTTTTTTACCTTATAGACATAGTCGCCGGCCAGAAAGACAAAGGACATCTGGGTCTGCACCAGCTCTATTTGCGGGGGTGGCTCCGGATATGCCGCCGGGTCGAGCAGGGCCTGTACGAGCTCAGGCAGTGGCGGCGTCACCGTTTGGCCCTGCCTCGTCAAGTTTCTTCTGGCATTTCTGGCAAAAACCCACCTGCTTCAGGTCGGTGTCAGCCAGGCCGCGGGAAAAGTGCATCACGCACTTGCCGTCCAGGCAGTGGTTCAAATAGTAAGTATGCCCCAGCTCATGGACGGCTTCCTTGATTATGCGGTTGTGGTATAGCTTCTCATCGGGAGGCAGGCCATAGACCTGTGGCCTCAAGCGGTACAGGGAGATAAGTGCCACGCCGGAACCGATATCAGCCTCACCGAGAATGTAGTTCAGTCCCGGCGAATACAAATCGACGTTGACGATGCCCAGGCAGCGGACACCGGCAGTGAGGCTGCGCAGGCTGGACAATATCAGCGGCGCCAGATATTGCTTGCGCTTGGGAGCATAGGCATAGTCAAGGCTGCCAATCCGCATCCTGACGTGTATCCCGCTGCCAAAGATACCCGCCAGGCTCTGCTCCAGTATTTCGACGATTTGACTACTAATCCGGACCAGGGGAACCAGTATAATGTTTCGCCTCATCCCTTGTTGCATCACTCGCCTGCAGCCAACACCGTATTTCTTCAAGCACCCGCGGATGATTATCCCGGGTCACTTCGACCAAATTTACCTGGGGCTTACGTTTTATGTCATCCGCCCAGGGATGGGAGTTGAGCATGATTGTCCCCAGAACCCTCTTCTCACCCTCGATTAGACGCAGCACCGTCTCCTTGAAATCTGCCGAGAACAGCTCCATCTTACCGATTTCGTCGACGACAACAAAGTCGTCACGCGCCTCAGCCTGGTGAAGAGCGGTCACACCTACCCGGTCAAGGCTGTCAATATCGACGCCATACTTGCTCACCCGGTACGGGCTGCGGATGCTGACGTGGGCCAGTACGACATTGCACCCATCCAGGGTAACCAACCGGAAACCCTGCCTGGTCCCATGTTCCCGTATCTCCTCGGTGTAGAACCCGCCCGCCCGGCCACCCAACTCCGCTACCACCTGCTTGATAATGCTGGTCTTCCCGGTGCCCGGCCGGCCGGTGAGCAGATAGACTGGCTTCATAGACGGTTACTAAGGGCTACTTCTTTTCTTGGGCGGACGCTGCTTTTTTCTTAAGCGCCAGCTTCGCGGCCTTGTGCCGGTGCTTGATGATGGCTACCTTTTTTCTCTTATTCATTATACCTATATTAACCTATATCAGCTTTTCCTGCCACTTTTGCAGACCTCCACAAAGCGGGCAAAGGAGCGGTCGTAGGTCCGCTCTACCGCGGCGGGAAAGACACAGGCGGGCAACTCATCGCTCTCCCGATGGTAAGCAATGCATTCGCAGCACTTACCTTTTCGCGGGCAGGGGTCGTAGGTGCAATTACACCCGGCTTTATTGACGTCAAGCTTACATTCCATCGTCTTCACTCTACGATAGCTTGAACGGCCCCAGCCCTTTCAGGCCCCGTCGACCCGTCTTAGCCGGGGGAGCCAGATGAGGTGCCGTAGCGCTGCCAAGGTATCGCTTTCTAATGTTATCAGATAGCTCC
>JAUYDJ010000093.1 GCA_030690025.1 Chloroflexota bacterium
TGGTGGCGTATCTCCTGTCCTCAGGGTCGTGGGAGACAAAGACCACGGTGAGCTTCATGCCGGTGTTGAGCTTGACCAGCGTCTCCATTACCATGCGACTGGACACGGTGTCCAGGTTGGCGCACGGTTCGTCGGCGAAGAGCACCCGCGGCTGGTTAATGAGGGCGCGGGCGATAGCCACTCGTTGCTGCTCGCCGCCGGATAGCTCCTTGGGACGGTGCCGCGAACGGTCGCCCAGCCCGACCAGGCTGAGCAGCTCCATGGCGCGACGCCGGTAATCAAGCCCACCGAGCATCATGCCGGGCAGGTAGACATTCTCGTGGGCGGTCAGCTCATGCAGCAGGGCAAACTCCTGGAATACGTAGCCCAGGTAGGCCAGGCGCAGGCGCGACCGCGCCCAGTCAGACAGCCGGGTCACCTCCTGCCCGTTGAGAGAGATACGGCCCTCGGTGGGCTGGTCGAGGAGTCCAAGCTGGTGCAGCAGGGTCGACTTGCCCGCGCCACTCTTGCCGGTTATGCAGACCATCTGGCCTGCCAGGACATCGAAAGAGACATCGGCCAGGGCGCGCACGGCCACGCTGCCCAGCCGGTATACCTTGGTCAGGTTACGGATTTCCAGCATGGCCGATGCAGTATCCACGCCATCCATGTTATGCGAAAAGGGGATATACTTCAAGGTGATGTCGGGGAGGTTTCATTTAGTTATCCATGTTTGTCATTGCGAGCCCCGACCTATCGGGGCGAAGCAATCCCTATAATCATCTTTGAGATTGCCACGTCCCGATTTCATCGAGACTCGCAATGACAGGGGAAAACACCAAATGCAACAGAACCAAATCTCCAGTTGAAAAGAGCCGCCGCTTCTCCTATAATTCGATAGGTCTTAGCAATCGGCAGCAGAAGGAAGAAAAATGAACGAGACTCGCCAGGTCATCATCATCGGGGGTGGGCCGGCCGGGCTGGCCGCCGGGCTATACACGTCGCGGGCGAGGCTGAGCAACCTGCTTATCGAGAAGGGAATCATGGGCGGCCTGATGGTGCTCGCCGAGGTGATTGAAAACTACCCCGGCTTCCCCGAGGGTATTTCCGGCTATGACCTGGCTGAGCTGATGCACAAGCAGGCGACCAAATACGGGCTGGCGACGCTGGTGGCCGAGGTTGCCGGCTTCGAGGTGCAGGGCAAGCTAAAGGTGGTCCGGACAAGCCAGGGAGACTTCGCCGCCAGAGTGGTAATTATCGCCGGGGGTTCGGAGCGGCAGAAACTGGGTGTGCCCGGCGAGAAGGACTTCATCGGCAAGGGGGTGTCTTACTGTGCTACCTGCGACGCCACTTTCTTCGAGGGGGTGCCGGTAGCCATAGTGGGCGGGGGTGATTCGGCCATCTCCGAGGCGCTCCACCTCACTAAGTATGCCTCCAAAGTGACCCTGATTCACCGCCGTGACCAGCTGCGGGCGACGCGCATCATGCAGGAGAAAGCCTTTGCCGAGCCAAAAATGGAGTTCCGCTGGAGCTCGGTGGTGGAGAGCATCGAGGGCGATACTACCGTCAACCGGTTAAGATTGCGCCAGGTGGCCACCGGTGAGAAATCGACTCTCGAAGTGGCGGGTATTTTTGTCTCGGTGGGATTCAAGCCGAATACTGCTTATCTCAAAGGGATTGTGCCGCTGGATGCCGGCGGCCTTATTATCACCAATGATAAGATGGAGACGGAGATTCCCGGCGTTTATGCGGCCGGGGACATAAGGCATAACTCCGGCCGGCAGGTAATTACGGCGGCCGGCGAGGGCGCGGCGGCGGCCATTAACGCCGAACATTTTGTTACCGAGTCGGGCTAGGGAGCGTATAGGTCCCGGTGGGCTTCGCGGACTTCAAATCCGTCGGGGGGCATTAATAATGTCTTCGGTGGGTTCGACTCCCATACGCTCCCGCCAGAATTGTCCTGTAATGTATGGCAATAAACCCGGTTTCTATTTTAGGAGTATAATAGTTGGTGAAAGGTTGATAGGAGGCTGACATGGCTACTAATCCCGAGAAGCATACTATTTTTGATAAACCACTGCCCGTCCTGCTGGACGAGATAAACGTGGCGGCGGCGGATGCCCGGAAAGCGGCTGACGACGCCAAGGCAGCCGGCGAGGCGGCCGCCGACGAAGTCCTGAGAAAATTGCGCAAGGTATTCATGAAGATGGCCCGGGACATCACCGAAGCGCTGGAGAAGTAACTCCGGTTACCCCCGGCCCTCTGAAAATTCAGGTTTAACTGAGACGCACCAAGACGTTGGCGGTGGGCGCGAGAGGTAGGTGGTGACTCTTTTTTGTATGCCTCCGACCTATCGCTGGCTTTCTTCTTTTCCCCTTAAACCAAGGCCTTGATGTGCACTTGACTGAGAATCTTGAATGGTTCTAAGGTTTCCACCAGTCGTAGTCGCTAGAATTGTAAGTCAGGGCTTCTTGGATAGTCTCAAACGTACGGTCATATTTGAAATAGTTGCCGAAGTAAGGGGTACTCCAGTAAACAACAGAATGAGCTGTTGCCTCGACAGGCATATAGTGTCCCTGACTCGCTTCAGCCAGTAACCATGCATGCCCTTGACCTGAACCATCAGGTGATTTCCCAATGGCTATCAGTGTGTGAAAACCGGCGTTCTCAAGGTCTCTCTCTAGATATGCGCTCATCTCGCTGCAATCAAATACATTTGCCTCATATGACCTTGCCCACCTACCTTGGTTCAAAAACGCTGCTAATTGGTCTACTCCGTACTGCTGGGTTGACTTAACATAGTAGAAGAAAAACTTGTTGCTCTCCGCAGTCACCGCCAATTGGTCGTATCTTGTCTTGAGAGAGGTAAGTTCGTTCTTTGCTGAGCTTAATTCTGTGCTGGTCAAACGCAGTTGAGCGCCAACTAACGCCAATTCTGTCGTCTTCTGGGTGAGTTGGGTCTGAGTTTGGCTCAAGCTCAACTGAGTCTGGCTCAGGCTCAACACGGTCTGCTCAAGCTGGGTGATGGATTCCGACAATCTAGTTCTTGTTTCACTGAGGTCGAATAGCAGTTCCTGCGTTAAGGAGTAGTAATGCACTATCATCAGCGAGGCAGCAGATAGAATTAGGCTGAGCAAGACAATGAATATGTTCTTGACCATATCATTCCTCCTAGTCATATTGAAATGCAATCATGATACCACAAAATATTGGTTGCGGGAATGTACTGGTTAGGATTTCCCGTAGGTTGAACAGGTTTGCAGTTAGCAACTGATAAGCACGCGACTTTGGCCGTTAAGCAATTGAAATTCCTCGGTCCTTGCATTAATCTATAAGAGTAAGTTCAATACTAATGAATCCCTATAGCTATACCAGCCGTGACACCGCGTATGACTTTACCCTGCTGGAGACCACCAGCCGGTGGCTGCGCTATTCGGT
>JAUYDJ010000164.1 GCA_030690025.1 Chloroflexota bacterium
CAGTTTGTCCTCGATTTTCGGTGGGGCTGAGGCTTTCGCATATGAGCTTCTCGTAGGAACTGTCATAGGAACTCCAATCGGGTCTTCAGCATTCACGTTTACCTTTTCCGCCGAATAGGTCGCTTATGTGACGGTTGGGAACAAGCGGGCCGTCCCGGGTCGACCGCACCGGGTCAACCACAATCCTCGATTGACACCGCTTGCCATACCGGTGAATCCGGCCCTTTCGGTGACAGGCGCGCTGCGTCAATTCCCTTTGACCCAACGACTCGCTAATTCTCAACATCTCACCGTGATATTTTGGTGCTCATGTGCCTTGTTTATTTCTGTACTCGCCATGCCCCCTTCTAAAATGAGCCGATGCTCAATAAACCATCCGCCAAACAACAGCTCCGTTGCTGGCCAGGCTAAACGTTGGCTGGTCCCTGCGCAACGTTTCACTGCCACCACAAATCGGCTATGTCCCGGCTGGTTAAAGACTAATAGCCGGTAGTTACCTGCGTTACGTTGCCGCTGGTGCCATTGGAATAGGTACCTTTAGTCGTTTCCACCCGCAGGTAATTTGGATATAACGGATTGCCGGTAGGGAAAGCAGACATAGTGGCGGTCGCTGTGGTAGCAGTGACTGAGGCTAGACCTTCCTTGGCCATCATGGAATCCAGAGCGGTCTGCACAATGTCCAGTTCAGCCGCGGCTCCTTGAGTCTGGCCGAACCCAATCATTCCGGTTACATTGGGGAGAACGATGGCAGCCAGTACCGCCAGAAGGGTGAACACGATGAGCAGCTCCACCAACGTGAAGCCCTTATTGTCCCGGTGCATTGTTTTAAAGATACGTTTCATTTGTTTCACTCCTTTGTTTTTATCTTCCGCATTTGTTGCTCCATATTGCTCACCTATCACATATATCACCTCCCATTAAACTTCCAACTTCCTGGTTAATGCCTTCCTTTTCCAAGTTATCTATCTACGCTCACCCGGTTGGCCTCCAGGCTCAGCTTATCTATTTCCTGCTCGGTAAAGAGCCTCCATTTTCTCCTGTCCCGGTATTCACGTATGTCCAGGCTTCCTTCTTTTACCCAACGCAACAGAGTGCTTCTACTAATGCCGACCATCTGGCAGGCTTCGGAGGTCCGGTAAAAGGTCTGACCATTCACTATCATAGGCATATCTGTGCTCCTCCCAAGGTTGCTACAGTTTGACCTTATTTGTTACAGGCTGGTATATGTTGAAAGTGTATGATATATAACATTTTTGCATTTGCCGGTATCTTGGGAATACTATGTTACCCCCCATTTCGTATGGAGGTTTCCTCCTAGTTTGCATTGCCGCGCCTCGATAATACGTCACTAATATGTTCTATCCGACCTCCCGATGCTCCAAGCGGGAATGGCCCCGGTAGCGAGTTCGCCCTCGCTATTATTGCCCACGCGGCTATGCTGGTGAAAACAGGCAACCGCAGGAATAACAGAGGAGGTAATATTGGGCCGGGTTGTAAGCAGGAATGTACCGCTGGCAAAACGCTATAAGGATATCAATAGAGGCAAATTATAAGGACACCATGTCTATAACTATAATAAGGCTACTTTCGTTTTGAATCCCAGAAGCTAATCTGTAACGGTCAATGGTGAATTGATGGTCTAAACGCTCGGAGCAAAGGACGCCACAAACGTTCTTAATTTAGACCTTCTCGTCGTGACCGCCATCTGCCCTATGTCTTTGACCTGCGCCCAAATTACCTTCACCCACTTTTCGGGCAACAGCATCACCGCAGCGAAGTGGTCCGCCAGCAACTCGTTAAAGGAGCCTTCCTGATTACAAGCTGTTTTCTTAAACACAGGCTTGGCTTTACCATGGGCCAGGATATGGAAAATCTCATGATACAGGGTGAACCTCTGTCTGGCTGAGGTGTCGTTACTGTTGAGGTGAATCAACCAGCAGTCGCTCAACCGCCAGACAGCGCCGTGGTGTGATTGGGGAGACAAGTCCCCCTGTCACGTCTGATGGAGCGGGAGACGAGATTCGAACTCGCGACTTTCTGCTTGGGAAGCAGACGTTCTGCCACTGAACTACTCCCGCCTAACTCGATTCTATTTTAGCCCGAAAACTGATGCCTGTAAAGGGGGAGCGCTTCGGGTATTATTTGCATTTGGTTGCTGTGTCATTGCGAGTCCCGACCTGTCGGGGCTCGCAATGACAGGTTTAAGATAGCAACAACCAAAACCGAAGAGAACCGAGCTTCGTCAAATTCCGCCACTGAACTCCTGATTGCTCCGCCTTGAAATTGCAGCAGATGTTGATTATCAAACCCCTTTCTTTTAGGATTAGAGGGAGACAAAGGATTGAAATCGAAAGACCCCAATGTAAAGGAGGAGGTGCTGTATGAGCAAACGGGAACCCCTGTCCCCCGGACTACTGCGAAAGATGGATGCCTACTGGCGTGCTGCCAACTATCTGTCCGTCGGCCAAATCTACCTGTATGACAATCCGCTATTAAAAAAGCCATTGAAGCTTGAACACGTGAAGCCGAGGTTGCTCGGCCATTGGGGCACCACACCGGGGTTGAACTTCATCTATTTGCATCTCAACCGCATCATCAAGAAATACGACCTGAACGCCATCTTTGTTACCGGCCCCGGTCACGGAGGACCGGGTGTGGTGGCCAACACTTACCTGGAAGGTACATACAGCGAACTATACCCTAACGTCACGCAGGACGAGCCGGGCATGAAACGTTTGTTTACCCAGTTCTCTTTCCCCGGCGGCATCCCCAGCCACACCGCCCCGGAAACCCCGGGGTCAATAAACGAAGGCGGCGAGTTAGGTTATTCTTTGGCTCACGCGTATGGCGCTGCGTTTGACAATCCCAACCTGCTGGTTGCCTGCGTGGTAGGCGATGGTGAGGCGGAGACCGGAGCGCTGGCCACCAGCTGGCATTCGAACAAATTTCTTAATCCGGTCCATGACGGTGCGGTCCTGCCCATCCTGCACCTGAACGGCTACAAGATTGCCAACCCCACCGTGCTGGCGCGTATCAGCCACGAGGAATTGGAGGCGCTTTTCCGCGGCTACGGTTACAACCCGTATTTCGTGGAGGGAGACCAGCCTGACAAACTCCACCAGCTCATGGCGGGCACACTGGACAGGGTCGTCGCCGAAATCAAAAATATCCAGACCGAGGCGCGCGCCAATGGATTCAAAAAGCGACCAGCCTGGCCAATGATTATTCTCCGCACACCCAAGGGATGGACGGGGCCGAAGGAGGTAGACGGCCTGCCCGTCGAAGGCACGTGGCGCTCTCATCAGGTGCCGCTTTCGGAGCTGGCCACCAAACCCGAACACTTGAAGATGCTTGAGGAGTGGATGAAAAGCTACCAGCCACAGGAACTATTCGACCAGACCGGCAGGCTTGTCTCGGAACTGGCGGAACTCGCGCCGAAAGGCGAGCGACGCATGGGGGCCAACCCACATGCCAATGGAGGTGTTCTCCTGCACGATATGAGAATGCCCGACTTCCGGGATTATGCCGTCGCCGTTCCCCAACCGGGTCGTGTCGAGGCGGAGGCTACTCTGGTCATGGGCGCGTTCCTGCGCGACGTGATGAAATTGAACTTGAAGAGTCGCAACTTTCGTGTCTTTGGCCCGGACGAGACAGCCTCTAACCGTCTGACGCGTCTGTTCGACATTACGGATAGAATGTCCGCTGCCGAAATCCTGGAAACTGATAGTCATGTATCACCCGACGGCCGCGTCATGGAGGTGCTGAGCGAGCATCTGTGCCAGGGCTGGCTGGAAGGCTACCTTCTCACCGGCCGGCATGGCCTGTTCTCCTGCTACGAAGCGTTCATTCATATCGTGGATTCCATGTTCAACCAGCACGCCAAGTGGCTTAAGGTGACGCGTGGAATACCGTGGCGACGGCCTATCGCCTCGCTGAATTATCTGCTCACCTCGCATGTGTGGCGGCAGGACCACAATGGCTTCAGCCACCAGGACCCTGGTTTCATTGACCACGTGGTGAACAAGAAGGCCGATGTTATCCGAGTGTATCTTCCGCCCGACGCCAATACTCTGCTGTCGGTGACCGACCATTGCCTGCGCAGCCGCCATTATGTCAATGTCATCGTTGCCGGCAAGCAGCCCCAGTTGCAGTGGCTGAACATGGAGTCCGCCATTAAGCACTGCACCGCCGGGCTCGGCATCTGGGAATGGGCCAGCAATGACGCAGGCGCCGAACCTGACGTAGTGATGGCCTGCGCCGGCGATGTGCCTACACTGGAGACGCTGGCGGCCGTCGAGATACTCCGCCATCACTTCCCGGAACTGAAGGTCCGCGTCATTAACGTGGTTGACCTGATGACGCTGCAACCGCAAAGCGAGCATCCTCACGGCCTGAACGACAAGGACTTCGATGTCCTCTTCACCAGGGACAAACCCATCATCTTCGCCTTTCACGGCTACCCATGGCTGATTCATCGCCTCACCTATCGCCGGACGAACCATAACAACTTGCATGTCCGTGGCTACAAAGAGGAGGGGGCGACTACCACCCCCTTTGACATGGTGGTGCTCAATGACCTCGACCGTTTTCACCTTGCAGGCGACGTGATTGACCGTGTGCCCAGTTTGGGCTCGCGGGCTGCCTACGCCAAGCAGTATATCCGCGACCGGCTGCTCGACCACAAAAACTACATTCGCAAGTACGGCGAAGACATGCCGGAGATTAAGCACTGGAAATGGAGTCTGGATGCAGCAGGAAAAGAAAGACAAGGGTCAGATGGCATGAGGAGTAAATGAAACTCAGCGCACAATTTGAGGCAAGTTGCGCGATTTGATATAGACTCCCGAATGCGTTACTATGAAATTGAGGGTATCTTAAGTGGCTCCGGGAACCAATGTGAACAAACAACGGTTCAAACGTGGAATATGTACACTCGAGACATTGAAGCTATGCCTGGCAAAGCCGCTATCAGTCTCGTATTCTTCATATTCGTGCTTATCTCTCTGCTGCCTTTTTCCGCCGGCTGCGGCAATCCTACTTCCGCCGAAAGGGGGAATAGCAACACTAACGAAGTGACTATACCGCTGCTGGATACCTTGACCCCAACGGCCATAAGAACGGCCACCTTCTCGCTGGGCTGATTCTGGGGAGTCGACTCCCAGTTCGGGAGCGTGGAAGGCGTAGTCCGCACTCGCGTGGGTTACGCAGGCGGGACAACTAAAAATCCCACATATCATAATATCGGTGACCATAGCGAGACCATCCAGGTCGACTATGACCCCTCCCGCATATCTTATCAAGGATTACTGGACATCTTCTGGAATAGCCACAACCCCACCGATGGTGTCTGGTCAGGGCAATATAAGAACATGATTCTGTGCCAGGATGACGAGCAAAAACGGGAGGCATTGGAATCCAAGCAGCAGGTGGAGTCGCGCCTGGGGCAGACGGTAGTGACGGATATCCTGCCACTGACCGCATTCTACGTGGCTGAGGACTATCATCAGAAGTTTTATCTGCGGCAGGCACCGCAGCTAATGAAAGACCTCTCCGCCATCTATCCGGACCAGAAGGACTTCATGAATTCCACAGCGGCCGCCCGCCTCAACGGATACGTAGGCGGCTACGGTAGTTTGGACACTTTGAAGGAACAGCTGAACAGCTTTGGATTATCTGAAACGGGAAACCAAAAATTGCTGGATATTACCGGAGCAGGTTTGACAGCCGTTTGCCCGGTCCGTTAATAGGTCGCTGGGCTCCTGGAGCCCTCAAATCCCCTCCCCCTGATTTGGACTACTTCGCTTCACATCATTGCCTCTTTTTCATACTACCACGCATGAAAAAGTCGCACAAATTGATGTGCTGCTTACGGCATATCGATGTCAAAGAATGCTCTACACCAGGTTATGGCTGTTGGCTAAATCAGCTAACCCGTTTCTCAGCCAAATTACCCGCCCACGGTAACTTATACATTGTTCCCTGGTAAGCTTTGAGCATCAATACTATCCAGAGTATGAACCCGAGCACGAAAATTAACCAGCCAAGCACAACGCCGATAAAAGGTATCCAACCCAGAACAATGCCAGCAATTGTGAGGACACCAAATACATAAATCGACTGAATGGCATGGAAGCGGACAAACTTGTTCTCCTTTTCTATAAGGATAAACACCAGGCCGCTTATCCACCCCAGGACGTAACATAATAACCCGGCAACATTTTCCTGTAATCCCGTAGAGGTCTTCTCCATTTTCCTTCCCTCCTTACCTTAATAGCTGGATATGCAACAGTATATCATGATTGGTCAAGCGTCAATATCTCCTCTCGGGTCTATTGGCAAAACTGGATTGATATATACATAAAGAAAGAGGCTACCGAAGCCCTGCGATATACGGGGTCACAGGTGGTTATTGCCAGGCCCTCAGCGACTGCTCCAAAGTGAAAGAAATAAACCCATACTATTTCCCCGGCGAGCGCTCATCGAACTTCTTGAAACTCTCTAATCTAAAGCTTTTCTTCAGTGTACGCCACATACTCACTGGCCCCATCTTGACCGGGTAGACCCTGGTCTTATTGAGATAGACTTTAGCCAGATAGTAGGCCAGGAAGTAGACCTTATTATAGGGCAGGTGAATAAGCCGCTTCAGTACCAGGTTCCTCAAAAAGGGAAACCAGATAACCAGCAGGCCCAGTGTAGACAGGTTCCGCTGGATATTCTTCTCCTTCTCGGTGAAGCAGGAAAGGGGCGACTTATTCATGTATGACATATGCAGCCCTGAATAATCCGGCTGGTATATACCCTTTTTGATGCAGAACTCGCCGAGGTCGGTGTGAGGGTAGGGGTGGAAGATAGGGAACTCCACGAACGAGGCTTTAGCCTTCAGGTTCAGGTCTATGGTCTGGATTTCCTCGGCCAGGGTGGCGTAGGGCAGCCCCAGGATGTTGTTGGAGAAGGTATGGATGCCGTGCTTTCGGCAAATATGGAAAGCGCTCACAATTTGCTCGTCACTCATATTCCGTTTCAGCACTTCGTTACGGAAGCGCGGATTACCGGCTTCGATTGACATGCTTACGGAAAAGCAGCCGGCTTCTTTAAGCAAACTGGCGATGTCTTCAGTCATCAAATCAGCCCGGGTCAGGCAGTGGAAGGGCAGTCCTATTTTCTGCTTGTACTTGGCAGCAAACTCCCTGAGCCAGTCATCCGCCTGATAGGTAAAGATATCATCGTAGAATTTGACGCAGTCAGTGCGGTATTTGCTTTTTACCCGCTGGACTTCTTCAATGACATAGTCCACGGAATGCCTGCGGATGATTTTACCTTTACCCTGATATAGCTTGCGGAAGACATGGTTAAAGCAATAGGTGCAATTATAAGGGCAGCCGCGCGACGCCATGAAGCTCCTCAATGGCCATTGCTTCATCTCTGTCGTTTCGTAGAAAAGTTCCCGGTCGGGAAACGGCAGATTGTCCAGGTCCTGGTACAGGTCCCGGATTCCGTTATCACTTCCCTGCCGGGTGACGATGTTTCTTAGAGTGCCGATATCACCCCCACCCGCCACCCGTTCCAAAAGTTCCGGGAACGCTTCATCACCCTCGCCAATACATACTGCGTCCAGGGTCGTCTCATTGATGAACTGGGGGAAGAATGTGATATGTGGCCCGCCCATGATGGTGAAAACATCAGGGGACCTGGACTTAATCAGCTTATTGGCTTCAATATAGTATTTATGTTCCCCGGTGGAGGCGCTGTAGGCAATCATGTCCGGCTTCAAGGTTTGAATCTTATCCAGTATGTTTTCCCGGCTCAATATGCCGAGGTGCGTGGAGTGGCCGCCCGCCTTAGCCAGAGCCGAAAGCAGCATGACACCGATTGAGTCGATGTAGTCTATGGCCTGGACAATAAACAGGATTTTCATGGTTCCTTCTTAATTCGGTCCAAAACTTAGTGCAATTCTACCGAGGTATTTTCACGCCTTGTAAAATTTTCTCATGGTCTCGATTACGTATCCCAGCTGCCCTTCGGTCAGATGCTGGTGGACCGGCAGAGTAAGTATTGACCTTGCCTGGGCTTCGCACACCGGGAAGTCCCCCTCCTTATAGCCCAGATATTGGGCGGCTTCCTGAAGATGCAGCGGTACGGGGTAGTGTATTTTGGCCTCAACTCCGTTTTCGTTCAGGTATTTGTACAGATTATTCCTATCTTTAGCCTGGACCACGTAGGTGTGGTAGACCTGCCTGACATTAGGCTTCCTCGGCGGCACGGTGATGTAATCGCTCAGTCTGGCTAGCCCCTCATCGTATATTCGGGCGTGTTTAATTCTTGTATTCGTGATATCGTCGAGGTCATTCATCAGGCGGAGGGCGACTATTGCCTGGAGGGTATCCAGCCGGCTGTTGTAGCCCCAGATGACGCACTCATCCCGGTTCTTCTCGCCATGGTTTCTCAGCAGCATCAGCTTATCATATAGTTCCTTTGAATTGGTGGTCGCCATGCCGCCGTCTCCCCATACGTTAAGGTTCTTCAACGGGTGCATGCTGAAACAGCCGGTGATACCGAATGACCCGGCCGCCTTGCCGTCAATAGTGGCACTTACTGCCTGTGCAGCATCCTCTATGACGTGTAGCTTATGCCGTTTGGCTATATCCATGATTCGGCGCATATCCGCCGGATTACCGGTCAGGTGCACCGGGATAATAGACTTGGTCCGAGGCGTTATGGCGGCTTCTATCAGGTTGGGGTCGATGTTATATTCATCGTCAACATCCACGAATACCGGCCGGGCACCGACATTGGCTATGGAGGCTGTTGTTGCCAGGAAGCTGTTGGGTGCAGTAATGACCTCATCCCCCGGGCCAATGTTGAGCACTTTCATACTGAGAAAGAGGGCATCAGTCCCGGAGTTAAGCCCGACGGCGTGCCTGGTCTGACATACCTGCGCAAACCTGGTCTCGAACTCCTTAACTTGCGGGCCGAGGGTGTACTGGCCGGTCTTCAGCAGCAGCTCTCTGATGTCATTAAGCATATCCTCGGCATGGGCTTGCTTGGGTAAATCAATATATTTTACCTTGACATTCTTTGTGTTCACGCTGAACTGGTCGATGAGATAAGAATAACCTACTTTCATTTTTGCCTCCTTTTTCAGCTTCTTCGGTCAAATCTCCTAAAAGCCTATCGTAAATATTAGCTTTCTTTATTAATAAAGGTCCTCATTCTAACCTGTACTACTTTCTACCGCCATTTGGATGACGGCGTCGTCATCAAAGTCGCCCCATCAAAAAAGGCGACACCAGTGGCAGAACTGTTAACATTGAGAGTAATAAGCACCTGGCTGGCTGCAGAGTCAATGTAATTCCTCACCACAATCTGTTCCCAGTCGCCGCTGTTGGCGTAGGAACTGATAGCCATAGGCCCAGAAATGTCCTGAATATCCACCTGGATGGCGTCAGGAGTGGTATTCTGGCTCTTCACCCAAACGGAGAACTGAACATAGCAACCCCGGAACCTGGTTCCTCGAGGGATTTCATAGCGGATAAACGAGTTGCCGATGGAGGAGGAACGCAACAGGGCCGAGGCTGAGCCTTCCTTTATATCATCCAGCTGGGTATACTTTTCCACGGGTTCAGGTCTGCCGCCGCGGTTATTTATCCACTGGTCCGGCACATAGACACCTCCTCTGGGTAGGTCAGTCCAGGACCAGGATTCGAAGGAGCCATTGGTGAACTCGGCCAGGGGAGTGAGATAGGATACAAACTCCGGCTCATCCTGCTGGGCAGGTTTTGGCGTGGGCACGGGACTGGGTGGAGTGGTGGCGATAACGGCGTTGTCGAAGAAGGCGCCGTCAGTAGCTGCCGCCTTTACGTTGAGAGTGATAATGACCTGTTCGGCGCTGGCGTCTATCTGTCTGCCCACCACAATCTGCTGCCAGTCATCAGTGTTGTCATAGGAACGGACAACTATGGGACCGACAATATCCTGAATATCCACCTGAATGGCTTCCGGGGCAGTGTTAGTGCTTTTCACCCAGACTGAAAACTGAACGTAGCCGCCGCGGAACCTGGCGCCGAGAGGGATTTCGTAGCGGATAAAGGAGTTGCCCGCAGAAGAAGGCCGCACCAGTGCTGAGGCTGAGCCATCCTTTATACCATCGGGCAGGGTATACTTTCCCAGAGAACCCCCGCTGCCGTCCTGGTGATATACCCACCGCTCAGGCAAGAGGAGACCTCCCGGTAAGGTAGTCCAGGACTCGAAGGAGCCATTGGTGAACTCAGTGAATGGTATCGTGCTCGGCTTGCTGGCAGTGATGTTCTCCCCGTTTGGAGGCAGCGCTTTGCCTCCGCTATCGCCGGTCACTGTTTTGTCGCCAGCGTTGAGTTGGGGTGGAAGAGGCGTCTCCGGTGCTGACTTCTCTGTATCGAATTTGTAGAGGAGGAAGCGCTTGGTCTCAGGCACCCCGTTCGGTACAAATCCATACTGCTCCAGCGACCATGCTTTGGCATC
>JAUYDJ010000229.1 GCA_030690025.1 Chloroflexota bacterium
GACCAGTTCCTGGAGAACGCCCTGGTTCTGAGAGTGGTAAGAAGCCCTCACGCCCATGCCAATGTCAAGAATGTGGATAAGGCTTCCGCCCTCAGAATCCCCGGTGTCAAGGGCGTGCTTACCGCTGAAGACGTACCGGGACGGAACGTGGTCGTCTACATGCTGCCTGACCAGCCGCTGATAACAAAAAAAGCCCGGCACATTGGCGATATCGTGGCGGTAGTTGTCGCTGAAAATGAAGACGCAGCCCTGGCGGGAGCAGATGCTCTCAAAGTCGATTATGAAGTGCTGCAGCCGGTCTTTGACACCCATGAGTCCCTGAAGGGCAAGGTCGTCATACATGATGAGGGCAACATTGCCGGAGTGGTCAAGATAAGGAAGGGCGATGTCGACAAGGCCTTCAAGAGATGCGACGTAGTTATCGAGAATTCCTACCGCGCTGGCTCCCAGGACCATGCTTATCTTGAGACGGAAGCAGCCATGGCTATTCCTACCGGGCACCGCACGGTGACGGTCATCGGTACCACCCAGAACCCGTTCCGCACCCGGGCCTGTCTTGCCGAAATACTCGGCTTGACCACCGCCGAGGTTACCATCATCACTCCTTTCCTGGGCGGCGGCTTTGGTGGCAAAGATGCCTACGGCCCGATAATCTGCGGCCTGCCCGCCTTGGCGGCCATGAAGTTCGGCAAACCGGCCGTCATCCTCTACACGCGTTTTGAATCGCAGGCATACCGCTATAAGAGGGCGCCTTTTGAGATTAAGTACAAGACCGGCGCCACCAAGGATGGCAAGATACAGGCCATTGAGGTTGAGTATATTGTTGAAGCCGGAGCCTACTCTACGCAGACGCTGGGCCTGATGAAACGGGCCGCTTATCATGCCACCGGCGTATATGAAGTCCCTAATGTGAAGGTGGACGGTAAAGCTGTCTACACCAATAACATACCGAACTCAGCCTTTAACGGTTTCGGCAACGTCCAGATGCTCTTTGCCGCCGAGTCGCAGATAGAGCTCATCGGCGAGCAGCTCAAGATGGACCCCATGGAGATAAGGCTCAAGAACGCCCTGGTGCCCGGGTCGAAGACGGGTACCAGTCAGCTCCTCGACCACTCGGTGGGCATCAAAGAGCTGATTGAAAAGACCGCGGCGAAGGCTGATTTCTACGATAAACGTGCTAAGTATGCCAAGGCCCCCAAAGCTGCGGTTAAAAAGAGAGGCATTGGCATTGGCTGCAGCTGGCATGCCTGCGGCACTACCGGCTTCCGTAAAGACTGGGCGGGGGCATCGGTTATCCTCAGCCATGACGGCAGCGTCAACTATGCCAGCGGTATTGTTGAGCTGGGGCAGGGAACGCTTACCTCCCATGCCATGATGGTCGCGGAGATCCTGGGTATCCCGTTGGCGTGGATAAAGGTTGAGCCGCCGGATACCAGCAAGATGCCGGACAGCGGCGAGACCCATGCCCAGCGCGGCACCATCATCGGCGGCACGGCGGCGTGTGATGCCGCTTTGAAGCTCAGGCGGACGCTGAACAAGGTGGCGGCGGAGATGCTGGCCTGCAAGGAAGAAGAAATCGCTATTGAAGGCGGCAAGGCCTTCAACATAAACAAGCCGGCCAAGAAGATTGACTTCCCGGCGCTGGCCTTTGAAGTCTACATGAAGGGTTACTCTCCCGCCGAATATGGTTTTATCGTGGCCAAAAGAGGCTACCCGGATGTTGAGACCGGACAGGGTGAACCTTATGCGGCTTATACCTTTGGCTGCACCGTCGCCGAAGTAGAGGTTGACACGGAGACCGGCCAGGTGGACGTGTTGAGGCTGGTGCCCGGCGTAGCAGCCGGCAAGATTGTACAACCTGACATAACACGCGGCCAGGTGAACGGCTGCGGTTTGATGGGCATGGGCTACGCCTTGATTGAGTCAGTCCTGAAGAAGGATGGCAGAGTCCTGAACCCGTCCTTTACCGATTACCTCATACCTACAATCAAGGACAAGCCCGAGCTGGCTGAATACGTCAAGGTCGAGGACGAGTATAAATATTCCGGTTTTGGGGTGAAGGGCGTGGGTGAGATTGCCCTGATTGCCACGCCAACGGCCATCGTTAACGCCATATATAATGCCATTGGCATAAGATTCCAGGAAATACCCCTTAACATGGAGAAAATTTATTTTGCGATAAAGGAGAAGAGCAGTCGTGGAGGCAGAAGTTAGGCCCTTACCCAGGTTTGAATATTTTTCACCCTCTTCGCTAAGCGAAGCCTTGAAGCTCATGAAGGACTACCAGGGCAAAGCAAGATTGCTCGCCGGCGGCACCGACCTGGTCATCAAGTTGAAGAAGCGCGCCGTTATCCCCGAGGCCGTCATCGACCTCAACAAGATTGCCGCGCTGTCCTTCATTAAATTTGCCGGTGGCAGTCTGCACATCGGCGCTCTCACCCGGTTGACCGAAATCAAAGATTCGCCGGTAGTGAAAGAGAAGGCACCGGCGCTGGTTGAAGCCATCAGCGTCATGGCCTCCACGCAAATCCGGAACCGGGCCACCCTGGCCGGTAACCTGTGCAATGCCTCTCCCGCGGCAGACACGGCGCCGGCACTGCTGGTACTGGATGCCTCGGTCAAGCTGCAAAGCGCCGATGGTGACAGGATTGTGCCCCTGGCCCAGTTCTTCATGGGGCCGGAACAAACGGTGCGCAAGCCCGGCGAAATAATGACCGAGATTATCGTTCCCGAGCCGAAGGGAAGCTCAACCTTCATTAAACTCGGGCGCAGAAAGGCATTTACCCTTTCGGTGGCTGCCGTGGCCGCCTATGCCCAGGTGAGCAAGGGGAAGTTTACCGAGGTAAGAGTGGCCATGGGGGCGGTAGCGCCCACGCCGCTGCGCGCCGAAAAAGTAGAGAAAGCCCTGAAGGGTAAGGAAGTAAGCGAGGAAAACATCGCAAAGGCATCGGCACTGGTTAAGATAGATTGCTGCCCGATAACTGATGTGAGGGCGTCAGCGGAATACCGGACCGAAGTTTCGGCGGTGCTGGCCAAGAGAGCCCTGAGAAAAGTGAGTATGGGGGAAAAATGATAGTACGATTTAGATTGAACGGCGAGAGCGTGGTCCAAGTCGTCAAACCTAATGAGACTCTGCTGGATGTGCTGCGCGACAGAATCAAGCTGCACAGTGTCAAAAAGGGCTGTGATGAGGGCCTGTGCGGTACCTGTACCGTCATTCTGAACGGCGTACCGGTGAGGTCGTGTCTCATGCTGGCTGTCCAGGCCAACGATGCCGATATAATCACCGTGGAAGGTCTGGCCAAGCTGGGCACGCTGAGCGAGATACAGCAGGCCTTCCTGGAGAAGAACGGGTTTCAGTGCGGCTTCTGCACCTCCGGTATGATGCTCACGGCTAAAGTCTTGCTTGACAGCAACCCTAAGCCGAGCCTGGACGATATCAAAGATGCCTTTGATGGCCAGCTTTGCCGCTGCACCGGATATGAGCAGATAATTGAGTCAGTCCAACGGGCCGCCGAGCTGCGGACTGCAAAAAAGTAACCAGATTCCCGGATTATGCTAATAGGGGCGCAAAATCATTTGCGCCCCTATTTGTTGAGTCCAGAAACCCCGAAAGGTTAAAGCGCATTCTGGGGCAGCCAGAGAGAGAGAACCGGGAAAGCGATAATGAGGGCCAGCGCCACCAAGTCGCACATGATGAATGGCATAGCCGCCCGATAGCAGTCTTCAATTGTAGTACCCCCTGGAGCTACCCCTTTCACCACAAATAATGTCAGACCAAAGGGCGGCGTTATCGGCGCCATTTCCAGATTAAGCAGGAAACCTACTCCCATCCACACCGGATTCAGTCCCAGGGCATCAATAATCGGCATAAACATCGGCATAGTAATCATAATGATTGGAATTACGTTAATAAAGCAACCCAGAAACAGTAGCACTATATGCATACCGATAATAATGACAATGGGAGCCAGGTTGGCCGTGGTGACCACATCAATCAGTCCTCTGGTGGCGCCAGAAAAAGCCAGTATTTGGCTGAAAGCAGTCGCCCCGGTCATAATTAAGAAGACCATAACCGTAATCTCAGCGGTTTCCAGAACCGATTTTTTCACCATCTGGAAGTTCAGATTCTTATAGACGGCTGCCAGGATGAACGCCCCCAGCGTACCGGCGGCCGCCGCCTCCGAAGGCGTGGCTACCCCCAGAAACATCAAGCCAATTACCAGGAAGATAATTAGCCCGAGGGGCAAGACGTATTTAGCCGTCTCGGACAGCTTCATCAGAAAAGGCGTAGGTGCTACATCATAGACGGGGGCAAGTTGGGGCTGTAGTTTGGCCCGTAAAATGATATATACACTGAAAATGACGGCCATAATCAGGCCGGGGATGATAATCCCCATGAGCAATTTCCCTACGGAGATTTCGGCGATGCCCCCCAGGACGACGGCCAGCGAGCTCGGTGGAATCATAATCGCCAAGCCACCGCTACCCAGCACCGGCCCCAAGCTCATCGACTTGTGGTAGCCACGCTTGTCCATTTCGGGAATCAGCACTGAACCAAGCAGGGCGGCACTGGCCATGCTGGAGCCGCTCATGGTGGCAAACACCGTCCCTGCGCCCACGGTGAGCAAGCTTAGCCGGCCAGGCAAGCGTCCCAGCCATTTGTCCAGCGCCAGTATCATGCGTATGCCAACTCCCGACTGGAACATTACCTCACCCATTAAAATGAACAGCGGCACTGGCAGGAGGACAAAGCTGGAAACTGATTGACGGGTGCTCAAAATCAACTGGCGTAATCCGGGTTCACCACCCCACCAGATGAGTATGCCAATAATATTGGCAATCATGAAGGCAAAGGCTACGGGTACGCCGGCAATAAGTAATACCGCCAGGCTGCCAAAGATGACCAGAAAAGCATACTGCCATTCCAAAGCTATGTACCTCCGTTAGGTGGTTTCTATGTATTCCGGTTTCTCCGGTTGTTGAGGAGGAGGGACCTCTTCCAGTATATGACCGCGCCAGATTTGCCAGCTTTTATTAATTTCGCGCAGGAATTGTAGAAAGAGAAGCAAGCTGCCTAGTGGGATAATGAATAAGATATAGGCATTAGGAATATTCAGAAAAGTGGGAACGAAGAGTCCCCGTCGATAGTGGTCCAGGGTAACCAGTGAACCATACCAGACAAAAGCTAACGTAACCAGGGCGCAGAGCACATAGGTGGCGATATTAAACAGGGCTAAGCCCCGGCGGCTCAGGCGGCTGGTCAGCGTGTCAATGCGGACGTGCTTACCTTTGGCTAATACCCAGGCCGCACCCAAAAAGGTAGCGAAGAGTAGAGCGTTCTCGCTGATTTCAACTGACCAGATGATGGGACGGTTGAAAAAATACCTCATAAAGATGTCAGTATTCACCATTAACATGATAAAGACGAGAATAATACCGACCAGAATGATGCCGGCACGGTTTATGCCGTCCAAAATTTTTGAGACTTGTTTCAAATAATCACCCCAGTCTACGAGTTTCAGACTTTGAGCCCCAGGATTTCGGGAAGTATTGGGGGGTAAGGCTGGGTCCCCCAGCCTTACCCCCCAACGCATAAGACTCAGGGTTTCAGCATAGCCTGCAGTTTGGCGAAGATATCGGGTTTGA
>JAUYDJ010000243.1 GCA_030690025.1 Chloroflexota bacterium
TCCGTTGAAAATACCCGCGATATTATCGGGGTCATCGAAACCCGCCCCCAGTTAGCCCCGTACCAGGTGGCATTAGCCCGCGGGATAAGCGAACGCTATCTATCGCCCCTGTTCGATACCGTGGCGCTCATGCTGCCGCCGGGGTTCGAGCGCAAGGTGGTCACCTATGTTTCTCTTGCCCCTGAGCCCCGCGATGTCTCTCTCACCGAGCAGCAGCAGCAGCTTTTTGACCTGGTACCCAGACAGGGCAGGGTCAGTCTGGTAGAGCTGGAGAAGAGTTCCGGCAAGAAAAAGGCGCAGACCGTCATCTCTCAGCTGGTAAGGCTGGGCCTGGTCGCCAGAAGCTATGAGCTGGAAAAGGAACGGGTAAAACCCAAGATTGTGCCCTACCTGCGTTTGCTGGTGGGGGCGAATGAAGCGTGTCAAGAGGCCGCCGGCTGGCGCGATAAGAGAGTAGCCAAACAGGCCGTCCTCCTCGACTTCCTGGCCGGTCAGCCCGGGCTGGTGTCCTGGGCGGAAACCCGGCAAAAAACCGGCTGCACTAAGGCTACCGCTGATGCCCTGGTCAAAAAGGGCCTGGTCGCTTTCCAGCCGGTTGAGGTCAGGCGCGAGCCCATTTCCTACGAGAATATTGTACCCTCGTCACCTTTAGCTCTCACCGCCGCCCAGAAATCAGCCGTGGAGAGCATTAAGTCCAGCTTGCTCGCTAATACGCCGCCAGTCTTTCTGCTGCACGGCGTCACCGGCAGCGGCAAGACCGAGGTCTATCTGCAGGCCCTGGCCGGAACAGTGAAGCTCGGCAAGCGCGGCATCGTTTTGGTGCCCGAAATCGCCCTCACTCCCCAGACCATCGAGCGGTTCGCCGCCCGTTTCCCGCACCGGGTGGCTGTCCTGCACAGCCGGCTTTCGCTCGGCGAGCAGTTTGATGAGTGGCAGCGCATCCGGAAGGGTGAGTTCGATGTCGTTATCGGCTCCCGCAGCGCCATCTTCGCCCCGCAGCCCGACCTGGCCCTGATTGTCATTGACGAAGAGCATGAGTGGACCTACCGTCAGCAGGACACGCCGCGCTACCATGCCCGCGATGCTGCCATAAAGCTGGCGGAGCTGACCGGCGCCACGGTGGTCCTGGGCAGCGCCACGCCGGATGTAGCCACCTATTATCATGCGCAGCAGGGCGACTATCAGTTGCTACAGCTTGCCGAACGGGTAACGCCCAAGGAGGGTTCGCCGCTGCCCCAGGTTGAAATTGTCGATTTGAGGAGTGAGCTCAAGGCGGGTAATCTGGGCCCGTTCAGCCGCTCCCTGGTGCGGGCCGTGGCCAGCGCGGTGCTGGAGCAGGAGCAGGTCATCCTGTTCCTCAACCGGCGCGGGGCGGCCACCTTTGTCCAGTGCCGGAACTGCGGTTTCGTCTTCCGCTGCCGGCGCTGCGAGGTTGCCCTTACCTATCATTCGGCGGAGGACGCGCTGGTCTGCCACCAGTGCAACTACCGCATGGCCGTACCGCAGGTCTGCCCGCGCTGCGCCAGCCGCCGCATAAAGTTCCTGGGCACCGGCACCCAGAAGCTGGAGGAAGAAGCCGGCCTGGCCTTCCCGCGGGCCAGATTGCTGCGCTGGGACAGCGACGTGACCCGGGGAAAACACTCCCATGAAGAAGTGTTGAGGAAGTTCCGCGGGCATGAGGCGGATATCCTCATCGGCACGCAGATGATTGCCAAAGGGCTGGACTTACCGCTGGTTACCCTGGTGGGAGTGGTCAATGCGGATACCGGCTTGAACCTGCCCGATTTCAGGGCCGGGGAAAGGACATTTCAGCTGCTGAGTCAGGTGGCCGGACGGGCCGGGCGTGGCGCGCGGTGGGGGCGGGTAATTGTCCAGACCTACTCGCCGGAGCATTATGCTATTCAGGCAGCGTCTAAGCATGACTATGCCGCTTTCTACGAGCGGGAAATTGCCCAGCGCCGCGAGCTGCACTATCCGCCGTTTACCCGTCTGGCTTACCTGGTCTACAGCCATGCTAACCTGGGGGTCTGCCAGCGGGAAGCGGAAAGAGTCAAGCGCTTGCTGATGACGGAAAGAGACGCGCGGGGTATCGCCGACCTCACCATCACCGGGCCGGCGCCGGCCTTTGTGCAGCGGCGGCGGGGTCGGTTCCGCTGGCAGATTGTGCTGCGGGGTGCCGAGCTGGCCGCTTTTCTGTCTGAAATACCGCTGCCGCGCGGCTGGACGGTAGATATTGACCCGGTAGGGCTGAGCTAAACCTTGCTTTGCCATAATATATAGGCAGAATTTACCGCTAATCGAGAACTCATTAAATCACAGCCGTTGTATTCTTTGTGTTTGACCTCACCCCCTTTATCCCCCTCTCCGTTGCGGAGAGGGGGAGTGTAAGAAAGAGAAGGGGGCAGAGCCCCCTTCTCTAAAACACTTCCCCGATGCTATCGGGATTAAGGGCTGGGGTCAAGCAAATAAGGTGAAAGCAACCTGTTGGACTGAACCCCTTGCCAGGCACTTAGCAGAAGTTGCGGTTAGCTTATTTATCTTCGCAGGTCTATGAAGGATTGCCGGCAGTAACCCTCTCGCCGCCGGTGACGGGCGGCTGCCGGGCCGGTTCCACCACAAAGTAGAAGAGGTCGTCAAATTTGCATTCGGGGAAGGCCTGCAGCGCCCCCAGGATAAACTTTCGGTTAATGTGGCGCTTGCCTTCCCGTACCCGGTAGACCTGGCTCACGGAAAGTCCCATAGCCTCGGCCAACTCAGATAGGTTGTCGTACTTGCTGTAGCACAGTTCAAAGACCTTGGTTTCCACTATCATAGCCGACCTCCTCCAGTGACATTTGACCAAATTATACTACAAATAAGACAATTGTCAAGGGCCCTATGCCAGATAAACGGAGTTAATGTCTCGCAACCTCTTGTTCCCCGGGTGACAAATGGCAGCGCTTCGTCCGTAAGCTAACAGGTACTAACGACAGCAGGCAAATAGGCCAAAATAATCACTTTTTGCTATTGACATTTGCCATTTGGCTAATTATAATGTGAAGCGTGAATGACAGCCGGGCAAATTTGGGTAAAATTATCAAGCGGCAGCGGGTGATGGTGCCGTTGACCCTGAAAGAGCTGGCTACCAAGGCCGGGGTATCTTCGTCACACCTTGGCCGTATTGAGCGGGGGGAACGTTTCCCGTCAGCGCGCACTCTGGTAAAAATTGCCAAGCCCCTAGGTTTTGAGGAAAATGAGCTGTTTGCTCTGGCGGGCTACCTGTCTCGTCAGATTCCGGCCATTGCTGAGGGTAGCCCGGAATATAGCGGTGGACAGCTGGACCCATTTGTCGCCCGCATGTTAGCCCAGGAGTCGCTTGAAGTCCAGCGTGCCGTGGTCGGCATCCTCGCTGTTTTGAAGAGTATTGCCCGGGACATGAGCGCTAAATAGGTCACTTACCTCTGGAGCACCGGGCCTCCTTATCTTTTCGCTAAGTCATTCATATCCTCCTCATTCTGTGGGGCCTCTTTTGTGTAGACTGCCGCCGCCCGCTGAACGGGGTTCAGCTTGATAAAGTGTGCGTTTTGGGAGTATAGTAAGCTTTGAAGGGTTGGCTTAGCGCCCGATTGACAAAGTAGCAGTTATGAACCGTACCGGAATAGCCCCACAGGGTTTTTACACTTTGATTAAGCCTGAAGTCGCCGACATATTGGGTGAAGTAAGCGGTTTTCTCGATGAACTGGGTATAAAAGCTTACCTGGTCGGTGGTTTTGTGCGTGATATGCTGCTCGGTAGAGAGACCGCGGATATTGACATTGCCGTAGCCGGTAACGCGCTGGAGATTGCCGCTAAGGCGGCCTCGGTTCTGGGCGGTAAGTATGTCCCGCTGGACGAAGCAAACCGGGTGGCGAGAGTGATTCTGATTACCCCCGCTGGTGACCAGTGGCAGTTTGACTTTACCAGCTTTGGCGGTGATATTGAACAGGACCTGGCGCGGCGTGATTTCACCATAGACGCCATGGCAGTTGACCTCAACGAGTTTGGTACTCAACCGTTGTCTGCCGGACTCATTGACCCCTTCCACGGCTGGGATGACCTTCGGCGCCGTTTAGTCCGGGTGGTGTCCGAGACAGCTTTTACGGCGGACGCGGCGCGCCTGCTGCGGGCAGTGCGCTTAGCGGCCGAGCTTGACTTTACCCTGGACAAAGCCACCGAGGCCCTGGTGCGGCGCGATTCGCATCTCGTCAGCGGCGTGGCCGGAGAGCGCACCAGAGAGGAACTGCTCCGGCTCCTGGCTATCCCCCGCGCTGAGCTTTTGACTTACCTCGATGGCCTGGGCCTGTTGGCGGCCATAATCCCGGAGTTGAGCCAGGCTAAG
>JAUYDJ010000006.1 GCA_030690025.1 Chloroflexota bacterium
AAGGCATTACCCCGGGTGAGAAAGGCGATGGTGGAAATACCCATCACGGCGAGAAGGAAAAACTCGGGCGGACTAAATTTGAGCAGGAATTTCGATGTTACGGGCAGTAGAAGGAGAAAGACCGTCAGCCCGAGGAAACTGCCGAGAACCGCCGACCCGGCGGATGCACCCAGGGCCAGGCCGCTTTTACCTTTGAGTGTCAGCGGGTAGCCGTCCAGGGTGGTTGCCCAGTTGGGCACGGTGCCCGGGGTATTAATCAATATGGCCGGGATTGACCCGCCCAGGTTACAGGAAGCACCCCCGGCCGCCCCGAACAACACAAAGGCCAGGAAGGGGTCCATACCCCAGGAAAAAGGTATCAGTAAAGCAATCACCGTGGTGGCACTGATACCGGGGAGCGCCCCGAAGAACAGCGATAGTATCGAGCCAAACACGAGCCACAACTGCACATCCAGCCTGCCATAAGACTGCAGCACTGTCCCCAGCGTGCCCAGGATATCAGGCATACCTTAGCCTCCATTCAATGCAGAATGACAAAGTTACGACTCTTGTTTCATCCAGCTCAGCCTATTTCAACTGACTCGCTTCCAGGGCCTTTTTTACCACAGCGCTAATCTTGCCAAACTCGCTGCCGACCCCTGACACCAGCTTTGCTGCGTCCGGGCCCTTCAAAGGATAGGAAAGGGGCACGACGGCGGTATTCGCCCAGTCCTGCATTTCCTTGCTCTGCGTGCCGGCCCAGAAAGCGTCCTGGAGTATGGACAATATCTCAGGAGGCGTGTTGGGCGCAGTGATGAGTGTCCGATATGACGGCAGCGAGCCACCAAGACCCGGGTAACCCAGCTCAGCGATACTGGGAACGTTAGGATAGCGCGGGTCTCTCTCGGCCGACAGAATAAATAGCGGCACCAGGTCGCCTGAATCAATATAGGCCTTTGAGCTCTCGGGGTTATTGGATACTATATTGGCATCGCCGCGGATTACGGCCATCATCATATCAGCCATGCCTTCAAAGCCGGTGAGATACCTGAAGTTAATCTTGGCCGCCTCGGCCAGCATGACGCCGGCGACCCAGGTAGGCTCACCGGTGCCGCCAAATGAGGCTTTTAGTTCCTTAGCATTTTGCAGGTCTTTCAGGCTCTTATAAGGGGAATTCCTGCCGACCAGCATAAAGTCGTAGTCGCGGCTCCAGTTACCCACGAAGCTGAACTTGGTCATGTCATAGGGCACTGGCGCCAGCAGGTCAGCGGAGAAGGTACCTACATTTGTGTTCAGCAGACCGACCTGGTAGCCATCCGGCTTGGCAGTCCATATCTGGGTGTACCCTTTCCTGGCGCCACTCCCGGGCACATTATCTACCGGCGCGTCCACTTTGAAGTATTGAGAGTAATAGCGGGCCAGGACCCGGCCCACCCTATCGAAGCCGCCACCGGGTGAGTAGGGCACCACCACGTGTATGGCCTTGGTGGGGAACTTGGCCTTAGCTGGCGCCGGCGCGGGCGCGGGTGCGGGCACTGGTGAAGGCGCGGGAGAGGGCGTGGGTGATGGCGCCGGGGCGGGTTGAGCGCAGGCGACTAATACCGCCAGCAGCGTCAAGACCAGACCAATAATTACCAGTTTACTCTTCATCTGTCCTTCTAACCTCCTCATCAGATTAGGCTATTATTTCGCCGGGATGGCCGCCTTAGCCCAAGCTGGCCAATCGGCGCGTGGTTTGCTTACGTCAACAAAGGCAATCGGGGTAGAGGCCAGCACCACTCCATCCTCATTGACCGCCCGGACGTAGTAGACTCCCTGGGTGATGATTCTGCCGGCAAGGTTACCCAAAGTCACTGTGGTCATCCAGGCACCCTGGGCATTCACTTCCGGTATAGGGTCGCCGATGCCCAGGATGTCATTGGATATGGTGTAGGTGGGGTCATAAATCATGATGCCAAACTTCTGCTTGGGCTTAAAGTCGGCTCCGGCGATGATGACCACTGAACCAGAACTCAGCGGGACGACCAGCGGTGAGACTACTATGCTCTGGGTGGTGACCACGGGTGGCGGTGCCGGTGCGGGCGGCGGCGGTGCTACCGTCACCGTCACCGGAGCAGGAGCCGGCGCCGGGGCTGGTGCGGGCGCTGGTTGGGCGCAGGCGCCCAGCGGTATTACCGCCAGCAAGACCAGGCAAACAAGACCCGATATCAGTAACCTGTTTCTTTTCACTCGTTCCTCCTTAAATGTTTTTGGTTTTGAATCCAATTATCTCAATTTCTCCTGCTTACCTCCTTTTGGGGTCGGCGACCCCGAATAGGGCCTGACCCGACCAGGGGCCCTTGCTCAATGTTTCAAGAAGGCTACCCCGTCCGGGCAGTGGTTCATACACACCCATGCGGCGGAATAGTTCCCAGAAAAAAGCCCCCGAGCTGGTGATAACCGGCTTTCCCAGGTCAAACTCCAGGGCCTTGATGATAACCATGGTGAATATGCCGCCCCCGGATATTACTATGGCATCGGCTTCCGGATGAGCCTTAGCCACCTCTTTGGCATTCCGGTAGACCAGGCTCATGTGAAAACGGCGAATCATGTTCCGC
>JAUYDJ010000207.1 GCA_030690025.1 Chloroflexota bacterium
TCGTGCCCATTGTCTTCCCTGCCGTCGTTGCCATGGGGTACGACCCCATCTGGTTCGGCGTGATGATGGTGCTCATGACCGAGATTGGCGCGTTGACGCCGCCGGTGGCCATAGACGTTTTCGCTGTTGCCGGTGTGGCCAAAGACGTCCCCATGAACACCATTTACCGGGGCGTAGCTCCATTTATCTTTGCCCTGGTTGTCGTAGCAGTGCTACTGATGGTCTTCCCCCAGATTGCCATCTTCTTGCCCACGCTCATGAAAGGATAGTAAGAGAGGGGGGCAGGGCCCCCCTCTCCAGCCCTCCCCATTTAGCAGCAGGTTTGCCAACTACTCCTTCACGGTTCTCTCCAGTCGCCTCATTGACGAGATTACCCGTCTCTCTTATACTAATAGGAGTATTTTTGCGCCGACCTAGAATTATGAAGGAGGATAAATCATGGTCAGGGACATGCGCAGCTGGATTGCTCAACTGGAGGCGGCCGGCGAACTGAACCATCTCACCAGCGAGGTGGGACGCGACGAGATAGGCGCGATTCTGGGCTATTCCAGGGATAAAGCCCAGCTGATTGAGAATATCAAAGGTTACCCAGGGTGGAAGGTTTTGGGCGCGGCGCCCGCCAATATGAGACAGGTAGGCATTGCCTTTGAGACCGAAAAAGAGAAGGTAACCGCTAAATTCGCCAGCCTGATGGATAAAGGCGTGACCAGATGCAAAACAGTGCGTTCCGGGCCGGTAAAGGAAGTAGTGCTAAAAGGCAGCGATGTCCGCCTGACCCAGCTGCCGGTGCATGTCCAGGGAGTAAAAGATAAGGCCCCCTTTATCACTACCGGCTTACTTATCACCAAAGACCCGGACACCGGGCTGCGCAACCTGGCTTTTCACCGCCTCCAGGTTAAAGGTGACAACAAGCTCGGTATCATGATGCAGCCGGAACGCCATAGCTGGCTGATTTACGAGAAATACCAGGCCATGAATAAACCGATGCCGGTGGCTATTATGATTGGGCATCACCCCATGTACTACTTTGCCGCCGCCTACACCGGGCCCCTGGGGCTGGACGAGCTTGAGGTCGCCGGCACACTCCTCGAAGAGGCGGTTGAGCTGGTGAAGTGCGAGACTCTCGACCTTGAAGCGCCCGCCGGCGCCGAAATTGTCCTGGAAGGAGAGGTGCTGCCCAAAGTCAGAGAGGATGAAGGCCCCTTCTCCGAGTTCCAGAACTATTATGCCACCGAACGTAAAAACCCCATAATTAGTATTAAGGCAATAACCATGCGCAAGGACGCCATCTTCAAGTCACTTCAGCACGCCCCACCCAACGAAGGTGTCCTCTACGCCAGTGTGCCGATGGCGGCGGCTCTCCTTAGAGACCTGCGCAATGTTGCCGGCTATGCTGATATCAAAGACGTCTACTGCAACTGGGGCAGCCCATTCGGCGTGATTGTTAAGATGACGCCACGCTTCTACGGTGAGGCCAAACATGTGCTGCTGGCCGCATTGTCCAGTGTCTATCTCCATCAGAAAATCGCCGTGGCCATTGACGATGATGTTGACATCTATGACCCCCAGGACGTCGCCTGGGCCATCACCACCCGCGTGGACCCGGCAACCGACGTCACAATTATTCCAGGCGTAAGGGGGCACCCTCTGGATATTTCCCAGCCGGAGCTAATGGACCCCGGGCTGACTATTTTACAGCGGCTCGGTTCAAGGATGTTCATAGATGCTACCAAACCGCCCACTTCCGACCCGAAACAGCGGGAGCTCTTTGACCGTTCCCGCCCGCCGACGGTCCGCAAAGCCCGTAGTCAAAGGAGGAAGTAATGATATTACTCATCGGGATATCCGGCGCCTCGGGGGTAATCTACGGCATCAGGCTGCTCGAGGTGCTCGCCAAAAAGAAGGACATTGAGACTCACCTGGTCATGTCTGACTCCGCCGAGGTAAACATCCGCATGGAGACCGACTATAAGCCGGAAGACGTGAGAGCCCTTGCCAGCTACAACTACGATATCAAGGACATCGGTGCCCGCCTGTCCAGCGGCTCCTTCAAGCGAGACGGTATGATAGTGGCCCCCTGCAGCATTAAGTCAATGTCCGCCCTGGCAAACTCCTACAACGATAACCTGCTGGTCCGGGCCGGGGACGTTACCCTCAAGGAGGGCAAAAAGCTGATTTTGCTGGTCAGAGAGACTCCGCTGCACATCGGCCATCTGGAGAGTATGGAGAGATTATGTAAAATGGGTGCCACCATCATGCCGCCGGTACCCGCCTTCTACCACCGGCCCAAGACTATTGAAGACATAATTCTACAGACCGTGGGCAAAGTGCTGGACCAGTTTGACATTGAGCATGACCTCTTTAAGAGATGGTCGGGGGTATAAGTGACCGGTATGAAAGGTTTTGAGTTAGCCTACGGGGAAGGCCGGACCAGAATCAGCCTTTCGGCGTACCGCATGGGTGCTGACCTGGTGGTCTTCATCTACAACGATTATGCCCACATTGGCGCCGTGGCCGTTGCCGAGTACGACCATAAGGAAGGCCGCGCTTCCTGCTCACTAATTACCCGGCTCGGCCACAAAGACGATGCTGTCGCCCAGAAGGCCGCTTACCTCATCAGTAAACGCACC
>JAUYDJ010000212.1 GCA_030690025.1 Chloroflexota bacterium
CCGGCGTAAAGGCGGCGGAGGCATGTCATGTTGGCGACCAGTATGATTTAGACGTGGCCGGTGCCCGTGGGGTGGGGATTAGCCCTATACTGATTGACCGCGAGAATATCTATCCTGAAGTTACCGATTGTCCCCGGATTCGCCGCCTGACCGAAGTTGCCGCGTACCTCTAAAAATCCCCTCTGGATGCCCCTGTTAGGTTCAATTGTGGTTGCTGCCGTTTTTCGGTTTCCTGTGTGTTTGTTGGATGACGTCAGGACAGTATACACTTTGTTACTTCCATGTAGTGTTGACCTCGCCCACTTTATCCCGACAACATCGGGAAGAGATTTAGAGATGGGGTGAAGCCCCCTCTCTTACTTATCTGAGGCTATCCGATAATGTCATTCTGAAGGAGGCCGCCGAAGGCGGACGACTGAATGAATCCGTACTTGCTGCCGGGAGGACGGATTCTTCACTTCGTTCAGAATGACAATTTCAGACAGGCTATAGGGGTTAGGTCATTCGGTTAGAAATAGCCAATTACGTGCAGGTGGTGCACCGAAATCCGCCTTGGATTCCCTGGCTTAATCTAGATTCCCTGTTTCCTGGTGGTCATATCAGCCCCACCGTGGCCTTGAGCGGCAGAATGTGCTTCTCCAGGACTTTGCGGAAATGGAAGCCGTAGACGGCCAGGCTGACCGATAGCGGGAAGGCGCGGGGGTGTCGGAGCAAAGTCGAAATGAGCAGCCCCCAGTAGTACTTCCGTTCCTTTTCGATGATGCCCAGGAACCATAAAGACCGGAAGAAGGCCCGCACATGATAGTACTGTAGACCAAGTCCGCCCTTTCGTTTGGCCGGCTTGTATTCCTTCAAAAAAGTTTTTATCCGCTGGTAATACTGTTTCGGCGAGTAGATGGTGCTCAGGATATGCGTGTAGCCGTCCATGAGCGTCTTGTAGTTCATCTTGGGTATGAAGTTGATGGAGCAATCGGTATTATCGCCGGAGAAGTTCTTCAGCAGCCGGTCCTCTTTCTTCAGGCGCTGGTAGAGCCGGGTGCCGCGCGGCGCTTTGAGCACGCCCACCATGGCGGTGACAATGCCGCTTTTCTGGATAAAGCTTATCTGGCTCTTGAAAATTGAAACCGGGTCGTGGTCAAAGCCGACGATAAAGCCGCCCTGGACTTCAAGGCCGTGGTTTTGAATGGTCTTGACGGAAGCCACCAGGTCGCGTCCCTTGTTGGGCAGCTTATTGCACTCCGCCAGGCTTTCCTCGTTCGGCGACTCAATGCCGACGAATACGGTGTTGAAGCCGGCATCGGCCATCATTTTCATCAGCTCTTCGTCATCCGCCAGGTTAATTGACGCTTCCGTGGACAGGACAAAGGGGTATCTTTTGCTTGCCTGCCACTGGATTAGCGCCGGCAGGATTTCCGCCTTCAGTTTGCGCTTGTTGCCGATGAAGTTATCATCCACGATGAACAGGCCGCCGCGCCAGCCCACCTGGTACAGCGCGTCCATTTCGGCGAGGAGCTGCGGCTGGCTCTTGGTGCGCGGCCTGTGTCCGTTGAGGACGACGATATTGCAGAACTCGCAGTTGAACGGGCAGCCCCGGGAATACTGCACATTCATCGATGAGTACTTCTTCATATCGATGAGCGACCACTGCGGGATGGGTGTCTGGTTTATGTCCGGGCGCTCTTCGGAGGTGTAGACTTGCCGGGCACAACCGTTCGCCAGGTCGGACAGGAACGGAGGCAGGGTGACCTCAGCCTCGTTAAGCACAAAATGGTCGATGCCTGCAATCTCTTCGTGACCGCCGGTGGTAAAGAGGGGACCGCCGGCAACTGTTTTAACGCCGATTTTGCGGCACCGGGCAATGACTTCAACGACGGAGTCCTTCTGGATTTCCATGGCGCTGATAAAGACATAGTCCGCCCATTTCAGGTCGCCATCGGACAGGGCGTTTACATTCATGTCTACCAGCTTCTTCTCCCAGTCAGCGGGTAACATGGCGGCTACCGTTAACAGGCCCAGGGGCGGGAAAGAGGCCTTTTTGGCGATGAATTTCAGGGCGTAGCGGAAGCTCCAGAAAGTATCCGGATACTGGGGATAGACCAGAAGAATTCTCAAAACTTGTTCCTTATCTACCTCTGGCAGATTCTTTGCTGACCCGGCCTACTTTGCCTGTTAGAGAAGGCTAAGAGGGTGGGTTTATGTCCTGATTATACCACCGGACGGGGTAATAGTCCCGCCCGCTCCACGATTTCCGGCACTTTTCTTTCCCAGCCGATGGCCATGATGTGTATGCCCTGGCACATGCCCTTCAACTGGCCGATGAGCTCGATGGCAATGTCCAGGCCGGCGCGGGCCTTGTCCTCGGACTTGGCCACCCGGTTGATGAGCTCGTCAGGCACAAAAACCCCGGCCACGTTCTTGTTCATAAAGCGGGCCATGCCCACTGATTTGAGGGGTATAATGCCGGCCAACACCGGGACCTTAAATGATTCAACCCGTTTCATGAACTTTTCCATGATTTTGAGGTCGTAAATGGCCTGGGTCTGGAAAAATTTGGCCCCGGCCTCAATCTTCTTTTCCATTTTGATAAGCTGCAGCTCAAAGGCAGCTTCAGTATCGGCGCCCGGGTTTACTACGGCCCCGGCAAAGAAGTCCGTCTTTCCCTTGAGCTCGTTCCCGACCATGTCATGGCCTTCGTTCAGCTTTTTGATAACTTCGAGCAGTTGCACCGAGTCCAAATCGTAGACTGGCTTGGCCTGGGGGTGGTCGCCGAGCTTGGGGAGGTCGCCGGTGATGGAGAGGACATTCTTGATGCCCATGACGTAGGCGCTCAGCAGGTCTGACTGCAGGGCCAGCCGGTTACGGTCGCGGCAGGTCATCTGGAGGATGGGTTCCAGGCCTTTCTGCAAAAGCAGCTGGCAGGTAACGGTAGAGCCCAGCCTCATTACAGCGCTTTGCTGGTCGGTAGCGTTGGCGGCGTCTATTTTGCCGAGTAAGAGTCCGGCCACCTCGTTTATTTCGTGGGTATCCGTCCCTTTCAGTGGCCCGACTTCCGCCGTCACCACGAACTTGCCGACTTGCAGAAGCTGTTGAAAACTCATTTAACCTCTCCTTCTAGGATGCTACAATCGGTTGTGACTCAATCCGTAAAGGACATGATTAAGCCCTTATGGCATTGTAGTGGGATTTTTGAAATTGGTCAAGACCGGGAGCTATGCCTTGAATGATTGCAGACAGTCTGTGATTATCCACCTTTCAATTGCATCTTACGCTATTTTTGAGTCTGGCGTCAAGCAGACCGGCCCGTTGGAGCGAGGTGCTTGCATAAGGAGGGACGAGTGGTCCCGTTTGAATGAGCGAGGGTTTTGGCATATAATGAAATACTGTGTGGTGAGTGTAGCCCAGCGGTCAAGGCGCCAGGCTGTGGCCCTGGATATCGAGGGTTCGAATCCCTCCACTCACCCCATCTCTGGCGCCTGTAGCTCAGTGGATAGAGCATCGGTCTTCGGAACCGGTGGTCGAGGGTCCGAATCCCTCCAGGCGCGCCAGTTTTTGAAGCTAAAAACCAGTAACTACTGTTGGCTCGTGGGTTTGTACTAGTGAAATGGCACTAATTTGGCACTAATTGTGTCGGCATACAAGGGAAAGTGGGAATCTGTTTGACGCGAAGCGGGTTACAATCTAGAATACTATGGAATGACGATAGGCAATTCTGCGCAGGGGTGTAGCATGGTCGAGAAATCCATATTGAGAAAACGAAGGAAGTACATATTCTGCAACAACTGTAAATGTGAGACTGAACATACCTGCGAGGGTGAACAATATAGGGATTATCCAAATTATCAAGATAATGGGATAATAGGGTTTGTTGAAAGAGGAGGGTACCGCCTGTGGATTTGTTCGGGCTGCAAGACTGGTTCGTTAGAGGAATATTATATTTTTGATGTGACTTCTGATGACTACAAAGATGAGAACATGTGGACCTTCACCTACTATCCTGCACGAAATGAATTCCAAATCAAATCCAAAGAGTTCAAACAATTGAAAGAGAAGCTAACGAACATTTATAGAGAAACGCTCGGTGCATACAATAACAATTTGACTGTTCTATGTGCTCTGGGTGCGTATTCCGGTGAAATCGGCCACGTGTCCGGCGCAAAGCAGGCCACTCGTCCGGCCAAATCGGCCGCCCTGTGAAAAGGGCTCGGGGAGGGGCGCCGGGATGACAATAGTTTAGCTCAATCCGTCGTCATTGGCAATCGCCTCCTTCGTTTCGGTTTTCCGGCCGCCCGGCGCTCTAACACGCAAGGAATCGCCCCTCAGCTCTATCTTATAGGCATTATGCAGCAGCCTGTCACAGATAGCATCGGCCAGGGTGGGGTCGCCGATGTTGGGATGCCAGTCGCTGATGGGGCACTGGCTGGCGATGACGGTGGCGGTCACCTGATACCGGTCCTCGACGATCTCCAGCAGGTCCCTGCGTTCCCAGTCGGAAAGAGGGGTAAGCAGGAAGTCGTCGATAATAAGGAGCTGCACCCGGCACAGCTTGGCGAGAGTCTTGAGATGAGAGCCGTCTCCCCGTGACTGCTGCAGGGTTTCAAACAGGCGCGGCGCCCGCAGGTAAAGCACGGTATAGCCGTGACGGGCGGCGGAATTGCCCAGGGCGCAGGCGATGTATGTTTTGCCGATGCCGGTGGGGCCGGTGAGAAGCACGTTCCGGCGGGCGGCTACCCACTCGGGATTGGCCAGCTCCAGGACCACCTGCTGGCTCAGGCCCCGCGAAGCCCTGTAATCGATGTCTTCCAGCGCCGCTTCCTGGCGCAGTTTAGCTTTTTTGAGCAGCCGCCTCAGCCTCAGATTATCCCGGTAGGTCTTCTCGTCCTGTACCAGCAATCCGACAAACTCGGCGTGGGAAAGCTCGGCCTGTTTAGGGTCGGCCAGCCGTTTCTCAAAGCTCTCCGCCAGACCATGTAGCTTGAGCGAGTGCAGGATAGACATAGTCTGTTGATTAAACATAGTTTTCCTCCTTATTATTGATAGTATTCTCGACCTCTAATGTTTTGATGTAACGGCAGGCTCATCTGGCCGGAGTGTTCTCCGGTATCCCGCTGTCGGTCCAGGCCAGCGGTCAGGATGGCCTTCAGGGAGCGGAAGGAGCAGGTGTTGTACTTGAGAGCCCGCTCGGCCGCCGCTTCCATGCGCTCCGGCTCGTAGAATCGTCCCAGGTGGATGATCCCCAGGCAGGAGCGGTAGCCCTGCTCCACATAGGGCCGGCTGGAAAGGATCTTCTCTACCAGCCGGGAGGTCGCCGTGCCGGTCTTGCCCGCCCACCGGATGAAACGCTCCGGACTCCACTCCGCGTAGCCGCGGTGCTCCGGGGGCATGTGTTCCTTATTGGTGGTATACCGGCCCTGGACATAAGAGCGGGCGTGGGCCGCTACACGCTCCCCTTTGCGGAAGGCTTCCATGGTGGCGGCGGTCAGCCGGACATCCAGTCTCTCGTGTATGAGCCTGAAGGGGACGCTGTAGTAGTGATCGTCCACTTCGACGTGGTAATCGATATTTACCTTCGCCTTATACCACTCGGCGTATTCGTAGGGTCTTAGAGGCAAGGGCAGGGTGGCGGGACGGTCCATGGTCTCGAAAAGCTCCCGGCGTGATCTCTTTGCCTGCCGCAGCGGACGGGTGTTGAGACGCTCCAGGCACTCGCGGATAGCGCCATTGAGCTCGGCCAGGCTGTAGAAAGTGCGGTGCCGCAGGACCGCCAGTATCCATCTTTTGGCGATGAGTACACCCACCTCGACCTTGGCCTTGTCCTTGGCCCGGTAAGGACGCGCCGGCAGGACCGCGCAGCCGTAGTGCTCCGCCATGTCCGCGTAGGTCGGATTCAGCTCCGGCTCGTACTTGCAGGCTTTGCTGACGGCGCTCTTGAGATTGTCCGGCACCAGCACCCGGGGAGCACACCCGAAATACTCCAGCGCTCGCCTCTGGGCACCGATCCAGTCCGGCAGCGTCTGTGACAGGGTGGCCTCGGCATAGGTGTAGTTCGATGCTCCCCACACGGCCAGGAATAGCTGGGTGGGAATAAGCTCGCCGGTGGGCAGGTCGAGGATGGACAGACCGTTGGAGAAATCGATGAATAACTTTTCGCCGGCCCGGTGCTCCTGTCTCATGCAGTAGTCGAGCTTGCTCCGCCAGCGGCGATAAAGCTCGCAGAACTGGCTGTACTGGTAGCCGTCGGGACACCTGGCCTTGTACTCCAGCCATAGCTGGATGAGAGTCAGGTTGATCTTCCGGTAGCTGCGTAACTCGCTGTAGATGTATTCGCAGTCCGGCGCCGGCCGCTTGACAGAACTGGGTATCCGTTTGGCGGGGAAAAGCCGCCCCTCGATCTGAACGTCGGTGAGCGCCGCGGCTTCCGGCCACCCTAACCCGGCCGCCCTGGCCTTCATGAGATAGTCGCCCACGGTGCTGCGGGCAATCCGGCAGCTTCGAGCTATCTCTCGCTCACTGATTCCACAGTCATACTTTAAACGTAGAACTTCTTTGATCTTGCGCACGGGTAATCTCCTGTTCGCCAATAGAATCACCTCCATGATGATTCTATGGCATCGTATTACCCGGCGCCTCTCCCGAGGGGTGGCCGATTTACTCCGTTACAGTGGCCTGGTTTGCTCCGTTAGGGTGGCCGATTTGCTCCGGAACGCCGGCCGATTTGGTCCGGAATATGCACATAGCCTCATTTTTAGCAAAAGCTATCGTTACGATGATGCGAGTCGCCCGGGCATGGCGCTCCGCATTCCTCAACGCTTCCTGGGCAATGCGGAAGATACATAGTTCAGTGTCCGGAGGGAGCCGCCTTTCCTCTCCGACTACTTTTAGTTTGCCTTCAATTTTCGCTCGCTCGGTAAAGTCCAGCAGCAACCGGCGGATGGAAGCCACTATGCCTAGGTCATCCAGGATGGGCGGGCGGAGTGCTTTGGTGAAGTCTCGTAGTTCCTTAACCACCACCTCGGCTGTTTTCCGGGCTTCGCGTATTTCACCAACCGCCGCGGGCAGGCAGGCACCCGTGCCATCAACACTGCCCAGCCGGCGGCAGAGTAGCGCCAGGTTTTGGATTGTCTCATCGTGTAACTCCCGGGCAATGCGCTGGCGTTCCTCTTCCTGGGCACGGAGTACGTAGGCAGTGTAGGCTTTCAGCCCGGCTTGGCTGCTTCAGCCCTTTGGCTGACCCCATAGCCGGCAGTACCTTGTTAGCCACAGCATCAACGCCTGAGCGGCGCAATAGTTCCACCAGCAAAGAGGCACCAGCCCACGGCGTCGATGCCTCTTTCAAACCGCCCACTATCTTTACACCCAGGACTTCCTGCGATTGCTTCATCATCACCTCCTGGGTGATATCTTACCATATCTAAGTCGTGCCTGCATCACGCCTAAATTCACGGATCACGGTGACCCATTGATTGTCCTGTGTTGACCGAGTAAACTGGCATCGGGGAGGTCGGAGTATGACTGGACTGAGGAGCTTCGGCTGCCTCGCGCGTTCCACGACGCTGAGGCCTCCCCTCATGTGATTTGCGATGCCGGCGAGCCTGGCGAATGTCTTCGGACACCCGGAATTGGGATTGAATGAGCTCGATAGCTTCGGTCTTACTCACCGGTCTACCATCGATGTCCCTCAGTTCGTACGGCCTGTCATTCTGCAACACGGTGAGTATTCTGGCCGCCAAATGACTCATGACCGCGCCCATGGCCTGCAAGTGTGTCTTGCCATGGTGGACCATCTCCCGATAATACAGATAGGCGAGCTGAGGATCGTATCTCCGAGCAATGTCTCCTGCCTGGTAGAGCGCCCGTTTCATCATTGCAGGACCTGCCTTGGTCATTCTCAGTCCTTTGCCCTCACTATCCGACGACTGGTTCGCCCCAGGCACGACGCCCGTCCAGTTCGCGAAGGCAGATTGACTTCGGAACCGATGCGGGTCCCCGATCACGGCTAGAAAGACCTGTGCGGTTCTCACGCCGATTCCCGGGATCGTGCGCAGGTTGTCGCTGGGGTGAAGGTGGCGGTAAAGCTCTTCAACGCGTTCTGACACACCCTCCACTTCAGTTTCCTCCGTGTCCATCAGCCGAAGTTCACGGGCGATCTCATCCTGGAGATCACGGAAGAAATCCTCGTTGACCATGCCAGCAGCTTCCGCCCGCTTGTAGAATTCGGAGAGTGTCTGGCAATTACGGTAGAGTCGAGGGGACTGAGCCTGATACCCCCGGGC
>JAUYDJ010000224.1 GCA_030690025.1 Chloroflexota bacterium
CGGTCGACCTTTATACCGGCGGCGCTGAACACGCCGTGATGCACCTGTTCTACGCCCGTTTCTTCACCAAGGCCATCCGCGATATGGGGCTGGTCAGTTTCAGCGAGCCGTTTACCCGCCTGTTCAACCAGGGGACTATCATTGCCGAGCACCAGAAAATGAGCAAATCGCGCGGCAATGTCATCAATCCCGACGAGTATGTGGTCGACCTGGGTGCTGACGCGGTGCGCGCCTACCTGATGTTTGTCGGGCCGTGGGAGCAGGGTGGGGAATGGGATGACAGCGGTATCAGCGGCATGGGCCGCTGGCTCAACCGGGTGTGGAACCTGGTGCTGGGCCAGTATCAACAGCAGCTCGGCGAGCTTACCATGAGAGTCTTGAATGGTGAGGCGGTGGACGTAGCCCAGGCCGAGCGGGAGCTGGCGCGGGTAACCCACCAGACCATTCGCAAAGTCACCGAAGATATAGAGCGGCTGCATTTCAACACCATGCTCGCCGCGCTGATGGAGTTTACCAACTACCTGGGCAAAGTCAACGAAGCCGGGGTGGTCGATTCGACAAAATGGACAGAAGCTATCGAGACGCTGATGCTGCTGCTGGCGCCCACGGCGCCTCACCTGATGGAAGAGCTGTGGGAGCGGAGCGGGCGCGAGTACAGCATCCATAACCAGGCCTGGCCGAAATGGGATGAGACATTGGCCAAAGATGAAGAGGTCACCCTGGTAGTCCAGGTCAACGGCAAGGTGCGCGACCGCATTGCTGTGCCGGCGTCCATTAGCGAGGCGGAAGCCAGGCAGAAGGCGCTGGAGAGCCAGCGGGTGAAGGCTTATCTTGAGGGTAAACAGCTGGTCAATATGGTCTATGTCCCCGGCCGGCTGGTGAACCTGGTGGTGCGTTAAAGCTATAGGATGTTCTTGGCAGTTGACCCGCGTGCTTATTGAACGGTCAAACAAAACCTCTCCCTTTACCAAAGGGGGAGGCATGCTCTAAAAAGGGAAGAAGCACATTTTCATGGTTCGTGGGTGGTGCCGCGCACCATGAAAAATCATTCGGCATTTAGAATTTAGGAATTCGGGGAAGGAGGGCCAGCATGAAAATTGCGTTTATCGGCGGGGGAGTGATGGGGGAGGCCATCCTCTCGGCGGTGCTGAGTAAGGGACTGAGCACAGCGCAGACTACATTCGTCAGCGATGTCAGTGAGGCCCGGCGCCAGTATATCGAGCAGAAGTACTGCGTGGGCCTGACCAACGATAACTGGCTGGCGGCAGAGCGTGGCGACGTGGTTATCCTGGCGGTCAAGCCGCAGAACCTCGCCCAGGCCATGACCGACCTCAATGGCCGGCTTAAACCGGGCCAGCTGGTGCTGTCCATCATCGCCGGCGCCCGGATTGAGACCCTGTGCCGTGGCCTGAACCACAACTACGTGGTGCGGGCCATGCCCAATACCCCGGCCCAGATTGGCGAGGGTATGACGGTCTGGACGGCTACCCCGGCGGTAACCGCGGAGCAAAAGGGATGGGCGGCGGCTATCCTGGGCGCACTGGGCAATGAAATCCATGTTGATGATGAAAAGTATATCGATATGGCTACGGCGGTAAGCGGCAGCGGCCCGGCCTACGTCTTTCTCTTTATCGAGTCGCTGGTTGACGCCGGGGTGCTCATCGGGCTGCCGCGCGGCATGGCGCAAGAGCTGGCGCTGCACACCCTGCTCGGTTCGGCGCACTTTCTCCAGAAATCGGGCAAGACGCCGGCGGAGCTGCGCAACATGGTCACCTCTCCCGGCGGTACCACCGCCGAGGCACTGTTCAAGTTCGAAAAAGGCGGGTTTACCGGCCTGGTGATTGAAGCCGTGTTAGCCTGTTATGAGAAGGCCAAAAAACTAGGGGGGTAGCGAGATGAGAGTCGGGCAAATTGCTGCGGTGGCGGCCCTGTCACTGGCGCTGGCGGCTACCACCGCCTGTAATCCTTTCGGCGGAACCCAGGAGCAGGTCAAACAGGAGCCTATCAAAGTGACGCGCGGCGATATTACCATTACCGTCACCGGCAGCGGCAACGTGGCCGTCTCCCGCGAGGTGAATTTGACCTTTGGCACGGGCGGCCGCATAGAGAAAATCAATGTTGCTGAGGGTGATAATGTTACCGCCGGCAGCTCGCTGGCCAAACTGGAGACTGATACCCTGGAGCTGGCGATAACCCAAGCCAACCTGGCGGTGGCCAAGGCCCAGCTGGGTGTCAAGCAGGCGGAATATAATCTCAACCAGGCCCGCGACCTCTACACCTGGCCGGAAATCAAGATTGCCCAGGCTGATGTGGATGACGCCAAGGCCTATATCGACTATGTGGAGACCAACCTGGCAAATGCCACCAGCACTGCTGCTGAGGAACGGTGGACGGCGGCCCTGGCCTATGCCCGGGTAAGATTAACGGCGGCGGAAGCCAAGCTGGATGCCATGATACATACCTATGATACCGACGAGGTAAACCTCAAGAAGATGGAGCTGGAGGTAGCCAAACAAACGCTCGACCAGACACAGCAGTCTTTGAAGAACACCCGGAAGCAGCTTGATGACGCGGTCATTATTGCCCCGTTTAGCGGGACGGTGACCAGCGTGCCGGCTGACCCGGGCGATATTGTCCCGGTACCCACCGTAGCGCCCAAGACCATAATCCACCTGGTTGATTTGGGGAGCATGGAGCTGGAGGTAGAGGTTGACGAAAGGGATGTGCCGCTGGTGAAGGTGGGTCAGAAGGCAATTATCAGCGTGGATGCCTTGCCGGACGCCAAACTCGCGGGGAAGGTCGCTTATATTTCCCCGCTGGCCGTGCAGGAGGGGGGACTGGTGCAATACAAGGTGAAGACCCGCTTTGACGTCCCGCCCGGCTCCGGCCTGCGGGTAGGCATGAGCGCTACGGCCGATATCGTTGTCAGTGAGCATGACAATGTCCTGCTGCTGCCCAACCGGGCCGTCAAGCGTGACAGCCAGGGTAATTCGGTTGTGAAGATAATGGTCAACGGACTGGTCCAGGACAAGAAGGTGGTGGTGGGTATCAGCAACGATTTCCAGACCGAGATTGTCAGCGGGCTGAGCGACGGGGACGAGGTAATAATTGAGACCAGGGTAACGCCATCAACTGGCGGCGGGTTGTTTGGTCAGTAGGAGGCGCTGACCATGCCAGAGCTGGTTGAACTGGAAAACATTGCCAAGGTCTACCGCATGGGCAAGGTGAATGTCCAGGCCATCAACCGGATTTCCCTCACCATCAAGGCCGGGGAGATACTGGCCATCATCGGCGCTTCCGGTTCGGGGAAGTCCACCCTGATGAACATTATCGGCTGCCTGGACAAGCCTACCTCCGGGAAATACCTCTTCAAGGGAGCTGATGTCAGCCGGCTCAATGACAACAAGCTGGCCGAGATGCGGAACCGGGAGTTCGGTTTTGTTTTTCAGGAATTTAATCTTCTGCGGCGCGCCACGGCCCTGGCTAACGTGGAGCTGCCGCTTATCTACCGAGGCGGTCGCCGCAAGCGCCAGCGCGCCATGGAGGCCCTGGAGCGGGTAGGGCTGGCGCGGCGGGCCCGGCACAAGCCTACCGAGCTGTCCGGCGGCGAGCAGCAGCGGGTGGCTATTGCCCGGGCGCTGGTCAACAGCCCGGCCATCATTCTCGTCGATGAGCCTACCGGCAACCTGGACAGCGTCTCCGCCGGCGAGATTATAGCTATTTTCCGCCAGTTGAACCAGGATGGGATTACGGTGATTCTGGTCACGCACGAGTTGAGTATTGCCTCGCAAATGCCGCGCATTATTACCCTGCGCGACGGGGAGATTATCAGCCAGTGAAACTCTTCGAGTTCCTGATGATGGCGGTGCGGTCGCTGCTGGCCAACAAGCTGCGCTCCTCGCTGACCATGCTGGGCATCGTCATCGGCGTGGGGGCAGTCATCACCCTGATGTCGGTGGGCCGGGGTGCGCAGGCTAGCATTACCTCCGGTTTCCAGCAGATGGGGGCCAATGTAATCTACATCCAGCCGCGTAATCCGGATGCCCCGGGTCTGGCGGCGTTATCACCAATGTTTACCGTGTCCAACCTCACCTTCGAGGATGGCGAGGCGATGGCCAACATCCCCAACGTGATAGGGGTGGCGCCCACCAATGAAAACTTTGTCGAGGTGACCTATGGCGACCAGAGTACGGTGGCGGTGATAGAGGGCACCACGCCCGCCTACCTGGGCATATCTAACTATGCGCTGGCTGAAGGCGATTTCATTTCGGACCGCAATGTGGCCACGCGGGATGCGGTGGTGGTGCTGGGGAGTAAGCTGGTCGACGACCTGTTTGATTCCGCCGACGCCCTCGGGCAGAAAGTCAAAATCAAGGGGGTGCCCTTTACCGTGGTCGGTGTCCTGGCGCCAAAGGGCGGCACATTCCTGGGTTTCAGCAATGACAGCATTTGCGCCGTCCCCATTACTACCTACCAGTCCAAGCTGTTTGCCCAGCGGACGGCGAGCGGGGCTGGCGCTATCCAGGCCATTGCCCTCCAGGTCTCCAGCAGCGACGCTATAGCGCCGGCCGTTGACGAGATAACCACTCTCCTGCGCAAACGCCACCGTTTGGCGGAAAGCGACAAGAATGATTTTGTGGTGGTTACCCAGGCGCAGGCGCTGGGCCTGGTGCAGCAGGTGACCGGGGTATTTACCATATTCCTGGGCGCTATCGCCAGCATCTCGCTGGTGGTGGGCAGCATCGGCATTATGAATATCATGCTGGTCTCGGTGACCGAGCGCACCCGGGAGATAGGCATCCGTAAGGCAGTTGGCGCCAAGCGCCGGGATATCCTGCTCCAGTTCCTGTTTGAAGCCGCCGTGCTCAGCTTCGTCGGTGGGGGTATCGGCATTGCCGGCGGCTGGCTCATGGCACAGTTGATTTCTCAAATTGATATCGGCGGGGAGAAAATCCTGGCGGTGGTATCACCGGATATTGTCATCCTGGCTATCTCCGTCTCGGTCTTCATTGGCCTGGTCTCCGGGATATACCCGGCCATGCGGGCAGCCAGGCTGAATCCGATTGAAGCCCTGCGCTACGGGTAGCAGCTTGCGGGTACTTTGCCGGTTTAGCTAGGGTTCTCTTTGCATTTGGTTTTTGTTTCGGCTGATTCTTAATATTGATGTCTGACCTCCTCACCCCTTAATCCCGATGCATCGAGAAGAGATTTCAAAAGAGAGGGGGCAAAGCCCCCTCTCTTAGATACACTCCCCTTCCCTAATTAGGGAAGGGGCAGGGGATAGGTCAAACATAGATGAAATGCAACCAAATGCAAATGATACCTGTTTTTGGTGGGGAGGAAAAAGAGGATATTACCCACCCATGCTTGACCATCGAGCAACCCCTATTATAATATGGGCTTTGTAGTCGTCAGAAAAGGACTATTACCGGATTGCATAAATAACGTATAATTATGTTCACGATGCCAGTCTCCCCCTTTTCGAAAGGGGTTCACCCTGAAGGGTTCTCCCTGAAGGGGATTAAGGGGATTTAGAAATCCCTCTCAGTCTCCTTCCGATTCGTTACACTCATACGGAATCCCGCATGAACAAAGTGAATCGGGACTTTACCAAAGGGATTCATCCTGAAGGATTCTTCCTGAAGGAGAGGTTTTTCCGAAGATTATTTCAGCATTCTCATGACAGATGACAGCACTAATCTTTGCAAGTGAGGACTGAAATCAAATGCGAGTTATCGCCGGTAGCGCCAAAGGCCATCACCTGAAAGCCCCCAAACGGGCGGCTACCCGCCCAGCGACCGATTTGGTCAAGGGGGCCATCTTCTCCATCCTGGAAAACATGACCGACGACTGGTCGCTGGTGCTCGATTTGTTCTCCGGGAGCGGCGCTCTAGGCATTGAGGCGCTCAGCCGCGGCGCCGGCTGGGTGGACTTTGTTGAACACGAGCCGCGCTGTTGTGATATAATTAAGGAGAACCTGGAGAGCACTAAACTGGCGGCACAGGCTCATATTTACTGTCGCAGTGTAGTCAGGGCGCTTTCTTTTTTAGACAAGGAGTACAGTATCGTAATCATGGACCCGCCCTACGCTAACCCATCTATCGGCGACCTGATTTCACAGCTGGCAAACTCTAAACTGGTGGGAGCCAACACCGTCCTGGTGGTGACACACTCGTCCCGTCTGCCCCTTAGCGCCGCCTATGATTCACTGAGACTCGTGAGAGAGTACCGTCATGGTGATAGCAGCATCAACATATACCAGAAGGAGGCCAGCTCTTGACTATCGCTATCTACCCGGGCAGCTTTGACCCGATAACCAACGGGCATCTGGATATTACGGTAAGAGCGGCTAAGCTCTTTGAAAAGCTAATCATCGGGGTTTATGAATCCCCCAACAAGCACCCCCTGTTCACCGCCGCGGAGAGGGTAGAGCTGGTCCGGAAAGCGATAAAGAATATGCCGAACGTGGAGGTGGAATCCTTCAATACGCTGACCATCGAGTTCGCCAAGAAGAAAAAGGCACTGGCCATGGTGCGCGGACTGAGAATGGGCGCCGACTTTGAGCGGGAATTTGACATGGCGATGATGAACAAGCGGTTATTTCCCGACCTGGAGCTGGTCTGCCTGATGGCCAGCGCCGACTACCAGTTCCTTAGCTCCACCCTGTTGAAGGAAGCGGCTACGCTGGGCGGCGATATCAAAAACCTCGTCCCCCAGCACGTGGCCACCGCTTTAAGAAAGAAAATGCGTGAGGCCAAGTAGGCAAGCAAGCCAATTTTAATATATGAGGAGGTAAACCTAATGGCATACAAAATTACCGAGGACTGCATCAGCTGCGGAGCCTGCGAACCCGAGTGCCCCAACACCGCCATCAGCGAGGGGGAGACCATCTACGTGATTGACCCCAGCAAGTGCACCGAGTGTGTTGGTTCCCATGCGTCCTCGAAGTGCGCGGAAATCTGTCCGGTGGACTCCTGCGTCCCTGACCCGGCCCACGTAGAAACCCGCGAGCAACTGCTGGAAAAGTGGAAGAAGCTGCATCCCGGCGAGACATCCGCCGTTACCTAAACACTCAAACTGGACCCAGACCAATCTCAGTCGTCTTTCCCCGGTCCCCTTCCTTATTTATAAGGAAGGGGTGCTGGTTTCCCCCAAAACGAGTGAACAGAAAATCAATCCCCTCCCCTGGACAAAAGGCGGAGGGGTTTGGTCTTTAGAGGGGTCTGTTTGCATTTGGTTTTTGGCTGTGCACATTAAATCTTGATGCGTGAGAGGGGAAAAGTTCTTAAAGAGAGGGGGCTTCGCCCCCTCTCTTTCTTTCATTCCCCCTTCCCTTCAAGGGGCAGGGGATAGGTCAAACTCATGTAAGAATCCAGCCAAATACCTTTAGAGACCTACCTGAAGAAGGAACGGATACTGCCAAAATCGCCGGGGAGCAGTGCCAGCACCGCCGGGAAGTATTGCAGCAGCATTTTGGCCAGGCTTGAGTCGCTCACCACCCCGGTGTTACCGATAAACTTGACCCATAAGGCTAAAGCGGCACCCACGAATACCGCCCCCATGCTCAGGCCGAAGACGGCGCCGCCCAGGCGGTTGACCCAGCCCAGCGTTATCGCCGAGACCACCTTGGTCAGCACCGCGCCGATTACGGCGGCCACTATCATTGCCGCGACGACTATGATGGCAAAAGCGGCCACCTTGGCCACGCTGTCCTGGGGAATGAGGGTCAGCTGCTCCGCCAGGGTCACGTAGAAGCGTCCCGCCAGCACCACGCCGACGATTACCCCGGCCAGTGACAGGATCGATTTGATAAGCCCGGTTTTGAGCCCGCTAAAAACCGAGATAGCCAGCATCACTATAATCACTATATCCAGCCAGTTCATGGTCTAATTACCTCCCTTGTGATATTCCGGGAAGCCCACCCTTTAGACTATCCTATACCATTTATAACGAAAAAGGAAAGGGACAGTTTGAGAAGTATACGAAGCTCCTCTTTTACTTTACTCCCCGTTCCGTGACAATGGAAGGGCAAGGGGTTCCGTTCAATCATGGCTGATTCTAACCTTTTCATGCTTGACCCTATCCCCTTAATCCCCTTCCCCTATTCAGGGCTTTGCCCTAAAAGTCGGGTAGTTGCCTCACAAGTGAAGCGCTTGCTCAGAACAGGGAAGTGACATACTATTATGCAAGATTCATTAAGTTACAGTGGCAAGACATGAGCTCACACATTAAAGAAATCGTGTGACCGTAACAAAAAGGCTCCGCGCGACCGAAAGAGAGATTCCTGCTGTGATTATTGCGGTATTGGTTGTAATCACAAAGAACTAGTCTAGTGGTCTATGCTAACGAAATTATGTGACCTCGTCGTGGTGCCCGACAACCCTCAGAGTTATCAGGTCTCCCTCCCATGTAAACGTAAAACGCAGGTCAAGAGACGCACGGGCTTCCCAGATTCCTTTGGCGGCCTTTCGCTTTTTCAAGCGAAGGCTAGGATGTCTTGGATTTACTGCCAAGAACTCAAGTGCCTTGTCCACCAAATCTTGTTCGTCTGACTGGAGCCGCTTGTAGTCTTCCTTGAATCCGTCTAATCGGCGGAATCGCATACACTATGAGTGCAGGTCTAAGAGGAGGTCTTTCACATCGCCGAATTCAACAAAGCGACCATGGTTTTCCTCCCAGTCCGCGCGTCTTTCTGCCGCCTCCCAGTTGAACACGTTGCGGCCAACAGGAGTTAAGGCCGCCACTAGACAGATGACGCTGCCTCCGCCTACTGCTATGTCCGGTATCTCCAAAACTGTACGGGAAACCTCATCTAGGTCTCGTGTAGCCCTTTCATTCGGCAAACTATTTGTTATCGCCTGTTCCACTACCATCGTTTACTCCTATGCCGGAGATTCCAAGAAGTTCCTGACTTCAGTGAATAGATAATTATACGCGGCCTGCATGTGGGGACCAAATTCCTTCAACCCTTTGAATGAACCACGGTATTGAATCTCAAGCTCTATCCACAACTTTGATAAGTCCTGAATTTGTGGCTCAATGCGCAAATTGTACCTACTATCGGCACGATTGAAGTGGAACCTCATACCTGAGGCATCCCTACCAGGACCAAGTATCCCAAACGAAGTCTCTGATATTTTGAAGTACTTGTCCTCTAGAAACTTAGACGCTTGATTGTCTCCTGAGACAGGCCAGCGTGCTATGAGCTTTACTCCGAAGTTATTGAAAGTATCCAACTGAAAATGTCTGGTAACGATTTCAAATATGTCCAGTACTCTGTCCTTGGTCGCGTCGAAGTGAATTGGTATTGCTTCGTTAACCTGAACCAAAAGCTCCTGGAGCTGAACGTGGCTCTGGGTTGCAGGCTGTAGCATAACTGCCCCGTTAGGCAGTTGGTTGAAGCTCGGGTAGTCATACTTTTGTGTAACCTTACTGTACACCATTGCTAACTGGCTCCGGTCAAAGGGCCCCGGTGGATACTTCTGTGGCTGGACTAAAAAACCAGCAATCAATCGTTCTTCACGAAGTTGGTTGTGGTCTAACATCATCTTCTCACCCTAAAATAATTGCACACCATACTATTTAATAATGTATAGGTACTATCGCACTTGGTATACTGAGTAAACCGATTACCTCTATTAGTATACCACACACTGTATACGGTGTATAGCATACCTGCTACACCTTTGTCAATCCTCCATCTGTGTCCTTATTCAGTCCATCTATGAACTTGGGTTAGAACCGACATCCTGGACTTTTGAGGCAAAAGAGCCAGTTGCCCTAAAAGTCCCTGAAAATATGCCCTTTTAAGGCAAAGCCCCTATTCAGGGGAAGGGGATAGTTTTTAAGAAGGGGGTGAGGTCATGCATCAACATTTAGCGTCTCCGAGCAAACACCCAAATGCAAACAAAACCCCAAAAATAGGGTGATTGACCAATTGACTAAACGGAGTTATTGTATTAAACTATCTGCAGTTTGCTTTTGGGGTCACTACCTGAGCGTGATTCCTTGCCTCAAAAGGGTGGCTGTGATATATTGAGGCCAGTGACCCTGAGAGATTATCTGGAGGGTGGTTTTGCTCGCCAACTTTGCTCTGGTTGCCTTGTTTCTGGTAGTGGCTTTTTTGTTTGCGGCGGTCACCCTTCTTCTGCCCATTGCCCTCCGGTTTCTCAAGGTTGTCCCGCATAAGCCCAACCCTATCAAGTCTGCCACCTACGAATGCGGTATGCAGACCGTCGGCAAGACGTGGGTCCAGTTTAACTTCCGCTATTACTTCTACGCGCTCCTCTTCGTGGCCCTTGATGTGCTGGTGGTGCTGCTGTATCCCTGGGCGGTGGGACTGAGACAGGTGGGGCTTTCCGGTTTTATCGGTGCGGTTATTCTGATTTTGATTGTCATGGTGGGCTATGTCTATGCCTGGAAGAAGGGGGTCCTGGAATGGAAGTAGCGGGGAAGCGGTACAGCTACGATGATAAAGAGCTGGACCGGGCGGAAGGTGAAGTCATTGAGGCGCTGGAGTCTCACTCGCAGCAGCCTTTCCCCGACCCGGACCGGTGGCTGGAAGAGCAGGTCCCGCCCAATATCTTGCTGACCACGGTGGATGCCATGCTCAACTGGGCGCGGCGCTCGTCACTGTGGACGGTGCTCTGTTTCCCGGCGTGCTGCGCTTTTGAGCTCATGTCCGCCGCCTGCTCTCGATTTGATATTTCCCGGTTCGGCATGGAAATCATGCGTGCCTCACCGCGGCAGGCCGACCTGATGATTACGGCGGGCACATTGACCTGGAAGATGGCCCCCCAGGTGCGCCGCGTTTATGACCAGATGGCCGAGCCGAAGTGGGTCATCGCCATGGGGGCGTGTGGTATCAGCGGCGGCATGTTTGCCGGGTCGTACGCCGTGGTGCCGGGTTATAACCGCATCATCCCGGTGGATGTCTACGTGCCCGGCTGCCCGCCGCGTCCGGAAGCCCTGCTCAATGGCATCAGGATGCTGCAGGACAAAATCGCTAAGCGGAGCTTGCTGGAGGAGGTCAAGAAGCCTTGACCGTAGCCTTCTCTGCTAAAGAAATCGCTGCTAAACTGGAAAAGCAGTTTCCCGGCAGCGTCATCGAATCAACCGAAGACAGCCTGGTGGTCAAGAGCGAGTCGCTTCCGGGTATTGCCGCCTTCCTGAAGAGCGCGCCCGACCTCGAGTTTGACTACCTGACCGGCATCACCGCAGTTGACTACCGCCGCTACTTTGAGGTGGTCTATCAGTTTGCCTCGACGGTGCGCAATCACAGCCTGGTGCTCAAGGTCAGGAGCTACGACCGTAACAGCCCGGTGCTGCCTTCGCTGGTTAGCGTATGGCGTGGGGCTGAGCTTCAGGAGCGGGAGATATATGACCTTTTCGGCATAAAGTTCGAGGGGCACCCTGGTTTGAAACGCATCTTTCTCTGGGATGGTTTTCCCGGGTATCCGCTGCGTAAGGAATAATCATGGCGATTAAGACTGAGCCTTTTATCGTTAATATCGGCCCGCAGCACCCCAGCACCCACGGGGTGTTCCGCATGAGGGCTACCCTCGATGGCGAGGTGGTGGTCGACCTGGAGCCGGTCTTCGGCTATCTGCACCGTGGCATAGAGAAGCTGGCCGAGGGGCGCACCTACAAGATGAATATTCCCTTTACCGACCGGCTGGACTATGTCTCGTCCATGACCGGCAACCAGCCCTATGTTATGGCGGTGGAGAAGCTGGCGGGCATCCCGGTGCCGGAGCGGGCGGAATACCTGCGCGTCATCATCGCCGAGCTGCAGCGCATCGTCAACCACCTTATCGCCGTGGGCGCTTTCCTGAACGACTGCGGCGCTTTTGTCACGCCCTTCATGTACATGTTCCGCGAAAGGGAGAAGATTGTCGACCTGTTTGAGATGGTCTGCGGCCAGCGGCTTACCTACAACTACATGCGTTTTGGCGGGGTGAGCCATGACATCCCCGAAGAGTTCCTGCCGGCCCTGGGGAAGTTCATCAAGGACATGCCCGCCTTTATCGACGAGTACGACCAGCTCCTGGCGACGAATGAAATACTGCTGGCCCGTGCCAAAGGGGTGGGCATACTGTCCCGCGAGAAGGCCATCAATATCTCCGCCAGCGGCCCGGTGCTGCGCGCCAGCGGGGTCAAGTGGGATATCCGCAAGGTAGACCCCTATTCCGTCTACGACCGCTTTGAGTTTGATATCCCCACCGGCACGGTGGGCGATTGCTATGACCGTTA
>JAUYDJ010000047.1 GCA_030690025.1 Chloroflexota bacterium
GCGATTCATGCCGCATCTCCCTTTCCTGTGGCCTGACTATAGCTTATATCCTCCTCCAGTTCTAACGGGGTGCATTCCACTCACCTTGCCTAAACTGGAGCGCTTTGTTGAGCTCATGCAGGACAAGCTATCTAAACTAGACTTTGAGAGTAAGCGCCAGGTGTTAGATATGCTAGGTATCAAGGTATGGCTTGACGGTGGGAACGTAGAAATTACCGGTGTAATACCCGTTGCCGATGATGTTATTGCGACTACGCCCCCTCTCTTGCTTACACTCCCCCTCCCCTGCTAGGGAAGGGGGTTGGGGGGATAGGTCCATGCTCTAAGGTAGAACCCCCCAGTCAACTAATACAGACAGAAACAGGCACACAGTCAGGTTATGGAAAAGTGTTTACAAAACGTTTAGAATCTCAGGGCTGATTTTATGCTTCGTTTATCCCCCTCGCCGCATCATGTAATAAGCGAGGATGAGACCATGGATATGAAGACTCAGGCATTATCACCCGCAAATATGGGAAGACGCGCCACAGATGAGCTGAGGCTCGATGGCGAATGGCGCGAGGTTACCATTCTCTTTGCTGACATCCGCGGCTTTACCACCCTGGCCGAGTGCTTGCCGCCCGAGGAGCTGGTTACCGTGCTGAACACCTATCTCTCCTCAATCGCCAGAGCCTTCCGCCTGCACGGAGGCATGATTAACAAGTTCGGCGGGGACAGCATCATGGTGGTCTGGAATGCACCGGCGGCCTGCGAGGAACACGCCGCGATGGCCACTATCGCCGCCTTTGAAGCTCAGCGGGCTATCCGGGACCTTCAGCGGCGGGAATTCACGCTGCCCCGGGTAGACTTCGGTATTGGCATCAACACCGGCCGGGTGCTGGCCGGGAACATGGGGTGCGATAACTACGTGGAGTACTCGGTCATCGGTGATGCGGTAAATACCGCCGCCAGGCTTACGGCGGCAGTGCCCGGCGGCAAAGTATGGATTACGGCGGGCACTTTTGAACAGGCCAAAGACCATGTTTCGGTGAAGTCGCTCGAGCCGCTGGTCATGAAAGGAAAACGGCACCCGGTCAAAGCCTACGAGGTAACCGATATACCTGCCAATTTGTCAGACTGGCAATCCAGGAGCCGGGAAAGCCTCCCACTGAGGGCGGACAGAGTCCCGTCCTATATGGAGCCGGTATGATGCGGAGGTCAGCTATGAGACCCAACACAACCACTACCAGTGAAACGAAGCCGACACCCTGGTTGGGCATTCCGCAAACCGAAGCGGAGTCGAACCAGCAGACTATTGCCGAACGCGAGGAATACCGGAAGCGGTTGGAGCTGCTGTATCGGGTCGGTAAGAAAGTCGGTTCCGCCTCCGAGGTAACCCGGCTGCTGGGACAAATCCTGCGCATGACTCAACAGACACTGCGCGCCTCCGCTTCCTCGGTCCTGCTGATTGACCAGGGGAGCAAGGAGCTCTATTTCCAGACCGCCGCCGGAAAGGCCAAGAGCAGGGTAAAACAGATAAGACTCGACCTTGACTCCGGGATTGCCGGCTGGGTGGCCCGCCATGTCAAACCGCTGGTCGTCAATGATGTCGGCCAGGACCCCCGTTTCCATAAAGAGGTAGACAAGGCTACCGGTTTCGTCACCAGGTCAGTCCTGGCCGTGCCGATGGTCTGGGGACACGAGGTAGTGGGCGTTCTGGAAGTGCTGAACAAGCTGGATGGCAGCGGTTTCAACGAGCAGGACCTGGAAGCCTCCACCGCCCTGGCAGCCACGGCAGCCGGAGCGGTCAGCAATGCCCGGCTGCACCAGGCCGTCCTCGATGGGTATAAGAGCACCGTTAAGGCGCTGGCGGCCGCCATAGATGCCCGTGACCCCTACACCTGCGGGCATTCCCAGCGGGTGATGGAATACGCTCTTTTGGGCGCTACCTCCCTTTCCTTTTCGCCGGAAGAGCTGCAGACCATCGAGTTCGGCGGTCTGCTGCACGACATTGGCAAAATCGGCATTACCGACAGCATTCTGCGCAAGTCCGGCCGGCTGACCACCGACGAGTGGTCAGTCATGCACAAGCATCCCCTGATAGGCGTAAACATCATCAGTAAAGTCCCCTTTCTACAGCCAACCACCGACCTGGTCCTTCACCACCATGAAAGGTTCGACGGCCGGGGGTATCCGGACCGGCTGAAGGGGGAAAATATTACCCTGGGTGCCCGTTTGCTGGCCGTGGCTGATGCGTTTGACACCATGACCACGGACCGCTCCTACCGCCCGGCGCTGGGGGTAGACATCGCTCTTGGCGAGCTGGCCAAGTATATAGGCACCCAGTTCTGCCCGGTAGCAGCGGAGGCGTTTGTCCACGGTTTCAAGGAGCGTCCCACCCTGCGCCAGGTCCATATCCTGCCGGCAGAGCAATAAGTAACCGCAGTACAAGCTCAAACTAGAAAAGAGGCCAATGAATATCCGCATTCTGGGTGCGCACAACTCGGAAACGCAGGCTAGCCGGTGCATCAGCCTGCTCATCGATGATAGCCTGGTGATTGATGCCGGCGGACTCACCTCGGCCCTGTCCATGGCCGACCAGAAGAAAATCAAGGCGATTCTGCTTACTCATCAACACTACGACCATATCCGTGATGTCCCGGCCATTGCCTTGAATCTGAATCTACAGGGCGGCAGTATCGACATATACTCCACGCCGGAAGTGCGTGCCGCCATCGAAACTCACCTGCTTAACGGCGTGGTCTACCCCAGATTCCAGGAGTTGCCCCGGGGTAAACCAACCGTCAGCTTCAACCCGATTGCGCCCGGTACACGGGAGCGGATTGATGGACATGAAATCCTGGCCATGCAGGTCAAACACCGCGACACCACCCTAGGCTACCTGGTGAGTGATGCCGCCGGTAAGTCCATGTTCTATACCGCCGATACCGGCCCGGGCCTGCAGGACTGCTGGGAATACATGTCCCCCCAGCTGTTGATTATAGACGTCACCGTGCCGAATACTTATGAGGAATTTGCCCTGACCACCGGGCATCTCACCCCGCGCCTGCTTAATAGCGAGCTGGTCAGATTCAGAGAGGATAAGGGCTATCTGCCCCGGATAGTGGTCATCCACATGGACCCCACGCTGGAAAGCGAAATAAGAGAGGAAGTGGCCGCGGTAGCGGAATCGCTAGAGACACCCATCACCATCGCCCATGAAGGCATGGAAATCAATATCTGAGTCCGCGGCGGAGGAGATACCTGTGAAAATCGCCGAAACAAAGCTCCAGCTTAAAGGCTTTGTCCATAAACAACGGGTTGTTATTACCCGGCCCAGAAGGGACCGGGCGCCTTTTAGAAACTCCTTCATCGCCATGCTGGCAAAGAGGCAGGTAGCCGCGCCATGGGACCTGCCCGGCCCCCGGCCGCTTTATCAGCCGACTTTAGTCACCCGGCACAGCACCGACCTCAGCGCCGGATACCCGGAAATTGGGTCGCGGGCCATGTCATCGGTAAGATAGTTGGCATTAGCCTCATTCCAGCCGTGCTGCATGGCCACTGTCCTGGGGTGGACATCCTCGCTAAGCTTAGCCTTTACTCGGATGCTGCCCCGCGGTGATTCCACTACGACCCGGTCGCCATCCTTTATACCCAGGCCCCGCGCCGTCTGCGGGTTAATCTCCAGCAAGGGTTCCGGCACCAGCCGCCTCAAGCTGGGCAGATTGCGGTACTGCGAGTGGGTGTAAGCCCGGGTCTTCTGTCCGCCCAGGAAAAGCAGGGGGTAGTCCTTGGCCAGGTCCGGCCGGCTGACCGGGCTCTCGGTTGGCTCGTGGAAGGTAGGCAGCGGGTCATGGCCAAATTCCTTCAAAGTCTCCGAATAGAGCTCCACCTTCTTCGATGGCGTATTGAAGCCGTTCTTAAGATACTTGCGGAACTCGCGCTGGGCATAATGAATGCCCGCCGGTTTCTGTTTAAGCTCGTCAAGGGAAATCGAGGTTGGCGCCAGCAAATATTTGAGAAGCTCTTCGGTACTCTGCCACGGGAAGTACTCCCCCCAGCCCATCCTCTTGCCCAGTTCCGCCCATATTTGCCAGTCCGGCATAAGGCTGCCGATGGGCTTTACCGGATTATTAGCCAGGGCAACCAGGCTCACCCCCTGCCCCAGATAGTCCTTTAGCTCCAGCCTCTCCATGAAAGTCACGCCGGGCAAGACCACGTCCGCCATCTTGGCCGACTCGGTCTTGAAGATATCAATCACCACCATCAGGTCCAGCTTCTCCCGGCCCTGCTTGAACTTGTTGGTGTTAGGCCAGTTCAACACAGCGTTCTCCCCGGCAATGAACAGCCCCTTTATGGGATACGGCTTTTCCGTTACCATCTGCTCGATGGCAGGCATGGCCTGAGTCTCGCCCACGAACCTGGTGAACAATGGATAATCGGCGCCCACCGGCCGGTCTTTAGAAATTCGGTCCGGCAATCTCAAATTGGTCATCAGCCGGCTCAGCCGCTGCGCCGAGGTATAGGTATTGCCGCCGGGCACATCGATATTGCCGGTGACGGCCATTAGCGCAGCGATAGCCCGGATAGCCTGCACCCCGTTGGTGGAGTGGTCCATGGCCACATAGATGGAAATGCAGGCGGGTTTGCTGGTGGCATAAATCCGGGCCATATTCCGGATGGTCTCCGCCGGTACCCAGGTTATCTCCGCTACCTTCTCCGGCGAATATTGCTTCACATGTTCGGCCAGCTTATCAAAGCCAACCGTCCACTCGCGGACAAAGTCCTTATCGTAAAGCCCTTCAGCGATAATCACATTGAGCATGGCCAAAGCCAGCGCGCAGTCAGTGCCCGGCCGTATTTGAGCATGGATATCAGCCTGTTTAGCCAGCTCGATGGCTTTCGGGTCGACGACGATGAGTTTGGCCCCCTTCTTGACCAGCTCGCGCACGTTATGGCCTTGAAGGGGAACATTAGCCTCGACAGGATTATTCCCCCACACCATCACGCACTTCGTGCCGTCCGAATAGTCGGGGTTAAGGACAGCACCATTGGTCAGGTTATAGGCAATGGCCCGCGACAGGTAGCAGAGAGAGGCGCCGGTAGTATAGTTGGGCGTGCCGTATAAGTCGAAGAAACGCCTGGCTACATATTCGGTGTAAGAGCGGACGTAGGCAACGCCGAAATGGGCCAGCACCGCCTTAGCGCCGTGCTTCTCTTTGATATCGGTCAGTTTCTCGGCTACAACACTGAAGGCCTTGTCCCAGGAGACCTCTTTGAGTTCCCCATTTACCCTTACCAGCGGATGAGTAAGCCGCTCCGGCGAGTAGACCAGCTCCGGGATAGCCTGCGCCCTTTCGCACAGGTGGTGAAACTGGTGCTCCTTCATGGGCGCGACTTTCACAATGCGACCATTTTCCACGCGGACGTCTATACCGCACATGCGGTGGCACATGCCGCAAATAGTCTTGACTACCTCAGCCATCCCGGCTCCTTTCTCCGTCATTCAACGCCGACTGGACACCTTTTACTAAGACTAAATCTCTCGCCCCCCCTTGTCAAATGAAGGACTCCCCTGAATTTTGACTGCTATCGGTTCTGCTCAATCATGGTTGTCATTGCGAGGAGCGTAGCGACGAAGCAATCTCATTCCCCACCCATCCGAGATTGCTTCGCTTCGCTCGCAATGACACCGACAACTAAGATTGAGTAAAAGGCCGCTATCTCTTCAATGGACGCCCCTACTGCGGCCATGATAAACTGATTAGGTAAGATATAAGATATGAAGATACTGGTAACTAATGACGATGGCATACTGGCTCCCGGGCTGTGGGCGCTGGTGCGGGCGCTGAAGAGAATCGGCGAAGTGGTAGTCGTCGCTCCGGATGGCGAACGCAGCGCCATCGGCAGCGCCGTCACGCTGCGCCGGCCAATCCGGGTGGAAAAAGTAACGCCACAGGTGGCCGGAGTAGTGACTTATGCCATCGAAGGCACCCCGGTCGATAGCGTCCTGCTGGCTTTAGGCAAGCTGGCGAAAGATAACCTGGACCTGGTTGTTTCTGGCGTCAACCACGGGCTGAACCTGGGCGATGATGTCACTATCTCCGGCACGGTGGCTGCCGCGTTACAGGGCTACCTGCATGGTCTCCCTTCACTTGCCATCTCCACCGAAAGAGACCGTCCCGCCCATTTCTTTGAGACCGCCGCCGAATTTGCGTCACTGCTGGCCCGCCGAATCAACCATAATGGTTTGCCCGTTAATGTGCTGCTCAATGTCAATCTGCCCGATGTGCCCCTCTCCGAGATAAAAGGGCTGGAGATTACCCACCTGGCTACCCGCAGCCATACGGATTCCGCCGAGGAGCAGGACGACGGACACTACAAGCTGGTGCGCTACAAGATTGACAAGGCGCCAGATGACCGGACTGACGTGTGGGCCATCGACCGGGGCAATATCTCCATTACCGCCCTCCACCCTAACTTGATACAGCAGCCACCGCCACCCATCCCCGAAAGCCTGTACGCCGGCCTGCTCCAGGAACTGCAGGACCATACCCGCCATTGACCGTCCTCATGCCAACCTGATATAGTTTAAGTGTAGCCATCGACCGGGAACGGCGGTGAGCTTTCCAGTCACCCAAGACAAAGCGGCCGCTTGGATCTGGT
>JAUYDJ010000087.1 GCA_030690025.1 Chloroflexota bacterium
GCTGTTCATCCGTGGCAAGGTACGTGATACCTATGAGCTGGGCAAAGTGCTGCTCGTCATTGCCACCGACCGTATCTCGGCATTTGACGTGGTGCTGCCCAACGGTATTCCGGATAAAGGCCGCGTGCTCAATCAGCTCTCCGTTTTCTGGTTCCGCCAGACGGAAAGCCTGCTGCCCAACCACCTGCTGGCAGCCGTAGACGATGCAAAGCAGCTTGATGCCTACGTTGCGCCGGGGAGCCGTTTCCAGTACCCGGCCTACCTGGCGGGGCGGTCGATGGTGGTCAAGAAAGCCCGCCGTCTGCCGGTGGAATGCGTGGTGCGCGGCTACCTCTCCGGTTCAGCCTGGGCGGAATACCAGCAGCAGGGTACCGTTTCCGGCCTGGCCTTACCTAAAGGCCTGCTGGAAAGCCAGGAGCTGCCTGAGCCGCTCTTTACCCCGACCACCAAGGCCGAGACCGGCCACGACCTGCCGTTGAGCATGGCTGAGATGCAAAAGCTGGTGGGTAGTTCGCTGGCGGGGGAGATGAGAGAGAAAAGCCTGGCCCTCTACGACTACGCCCGCAAGTATGCCCTTGCCCGCGGGATTATCATTGCTGATACCAAGATGGAGTTCGGCCTGGACGATAACCGGCTTATCCTCATCGATGAGCTGCTGACCCCTGATTCCAGCCGTTTCTGGGATATTAAATCATACAAAGCGGGGCAGTCGCAGCCCAGCTATGATAAGCAGCCGGTGCGCGATTGGTTGGTCGAGGCAGGCTGGAATAAAGAGCCGCCCGCCCCGGAACTGCCGCCGGAGGTCGTTAAGACTACCAGCAGGCGCTACCGGGAGGCCTACGAGCGGCTGACGGGCAGGAAGCTGAAATAGCCCCCTTAGCTCTCCAGCATTTCCTTGGTGCTGGGGAGTTCGCCGGCAATACGCTCGTCAATCCGGGTGGCCCTATCCAGCGCTCTGCCCAGGGCCTTAAACAGCGCCTCCGCCTTGTGATGGTCGTTGGTGCCGTAGGGGATGCGGGCATGCAGGTTAAACCTGGCTTCGGTGGCAAACGACTCCAGGAAGTGGCGGACGAGGTCGGTGGGGAAACCGGCCATATCGTTATCGGTGAAGGTCAGGTTCAGCACATTGTAAGGCCGGCCGCTCAGGTCTAACGCCACGGCAGCCAGGACGTCATCCATGGGTACGGCCACATCGGCCATGCGGACGATGCCCCGCTTTTCCCCCAGGGCTTCATTAAGTGCTTTACCCAGGCAGATAGCCACGTCCTCCACCAGGTGGTGCTGGTCATCACCGGTGGCGGAGACCTTGATATCAAACCGGCCATGCTTGGCCAGCTGGGCCAGCAGGTGGTCGAACATCCTTATGCCGGTGTTCATTTCCCACTTGCCGGTACCATCGATGTCAAGCTCAAGGCTGACATAGGTCTCTTTTGTCTCTCTTTTGACCGCCGACCTTCGGTTAGACATTTTTCATCTCCTCATCACAGGGATTATTGCTCATGTTCTGACCTATCCCCCTGTATCTCCCTTCTCCCCGCAGGAAAGGGGAGGGGGTCAGGGGGATAGGTTCATATCCTGGTTCTTAAAGTACTCTCTTCACTTGGAGTGGCTATTTGCCGCTCGCTTCACGCAGGGCTTTTAGCAGGGCATCGGTATGCTCGGGCTTACCCACGGTGATGCGCACGCCGTTCCGCCAGAAGGGCAGGCCGAAATAGCGGACGATGATGCCCTTGCTCTGCAATTTTAGCTGGAGCTCCCGGGCGTCGCCGTTCAGCACCGAACAGAAAATGAAGTTAGTGTAAGACGGGAAAGGCTTGAGCCAGGCCAGCTGCTTCAGCTCGTTAAACATTCTGTCCCGCTCGGTGATTATCTTCTGCACGCTGCCCACCAGATATTTGGCGTCTCTTAACGACTCGCTTACCGCCACCAGCGCGGCCACATTGACGTTATACGGCGGCTTGATGGTCAGCAGGGTTTCCGCAATTTTGCAGGGAAAGATGCCGTAACCTACCCGCAGGCCGGCCAGCCCGGCCCACTTGCTGAAGGTGCGTAGCACCATCAGGTTGGCGTAGCCGGTGACCAGTGGGGCTACCGTCTGGCCGCTGAACTCGTAGTAGGCTTCGTCAACTACTACCGGCAGGCCGGTATCCAGTATCTGCAGGATATCACGGCGGGGAGTCAGGGTGCCGGTGGGGTTATTGGGATTAGCCACGAAGATTACCTTGGTCCGCTTGGTTATGGCCGCTTTGACCGCGTCTACCCTGATGGCAAAATTCTCGTCGCGGGGTATCTCCACCATGGTGCCGCCGCACAGTTTGGTGCTGAAGCGGTACATATCGAAGGTGGGCGTGCAGCTGATGACCTCGTCACCCGGCTCCAGGAAAAGGCGCAGAATAAGGTCGATGAGCTCGTCGCTGCCGCTGCCGGCCACGATGTGTTCGGCGCCAACACTGGTATATTTCTGGAGCTGTTTGCGTAGCTCGGTCTGGGCGGCATCGGGATAGATATTCACGTAAGGGTAGGCCGCCAGGGCCCGGTTCACCCGCGGCGAGCAGCCGTAGGGGTTCTCGTTGGCATCCAGCTTGATGATGCTCTCCACCGGCACCTCGACCTTGCCCGCCAGGGTATCCGGCGATTTGCACGGGGAATAGCCGACAAAGCTGGCCAGGTCCGGCCGGACTAACCTTTCAATTCCGTTATTTGGCGGCATATCTTCTCACCTTAACATAAAAACTTTAGATATTGTAGCACGTAGGCTGGTTAATTTCAAAGGGGAGGGCAAATCGACGGGTTCTGTTCAGTAACTGTCATTGCGAGTCCCGATGAAATCGGGGCGAAGCAATCTCAGGATGCATGATAGAGATTGCTTCGCTTCGCTCGCAATGACAACCAAACTGAAAGGTCACTGGTTCGCGTGTGGGCAAGCTACTTACCTTCCAGCCGCTTCTCTATTGCCTTAGCGTGGGCTTCCAGACCTTCGGCACGGGCGATGGTTGAGGCGGCCTGCCCCAGCTCTTTCAGGCTAGCCGGGTCGATGGTGACCACATTGATGAGCTTGACAAAATCGCCGGTGTTAAGTGGCGAGCTGAAACGCGCCGTGCCGCCGGTAGGCAAAACATGGCTCGGCCCGGCCACGTAGTCGCCCAGTACCACCGGTGAGTTTTCTCCGATGAAGACACACCCGGCGTTAGTGATGCGGTCAACGTAGCTGGCGGCTTGAGCCACCATCAGGCAGAGGTGTTCCGGGGCATACAGGTTGGCCAGCGCGATGGCCTCATCCATAGTGCTTACCACGGCTATTTTGCCCCGGTTCTGCAGGGATTCGGCGGCGATGGTCTGGCGGGCCAGCCCCCTGAGCTGCTGCTGAAGCTCGCGGTCGACCTCTTCGGCGAGGCGCGGCGAGGTAGTCACCAGGATAGCCGAGGCCAGTGGGTCATGCTCGGCCTGGGCCAGCAGGTCGGCGGCGCAGTACGCCGGGTTAGCCGTGTCATCGGCGATAATCAGTACCTCGCTCGGTCCCTGCAGGGCATCAATATCCACCACGCCGTAGACGAGCTTCTTGGCCAGCACCACGAAGATATTGCCCGGGCCGCAAATCTTGTCCACCCGGGGGATAGACTCAGTGCCGAAGGCCAGCGCGGCGATAGCCTGCGCGCCGCCCACGCAGAAAATGCGGTCGACCTGAGCAATGTCAGCTGCCACCAGCGTGGCTGGGGGAAGCGTGCCCGGCGGCTTGGGCGGCGAGACCAGGACAATCTCCTTCACACCGGCCACCCGGGCGGGTATGGCCGTCATCAGGACGGTAGAAGGATAAGAAGCGGTGCCGCCCGGAACGTAGATGCCAACTCGCTCCAGGGGGCGTACCATCTGTCCCAGCCCCGGCCGGTTAGCCTTGCCCCAGATATCGTCTCTCTGCCTGACATGGAAGGCGCGGATGCGCTGCGCCGCTAGCTTGAGTGCGGCTACCAGCCCGGCATCAAGCTCGCGGTAGGCGCTGGCTATCTGCGCTTTGCTTATCTCCAGTGAACTGAGCTTTATGCCGTCTATCTTCAGGGTGTAATCAAGCAGGGCGGCGTCCCCGCGCGGGCGCACCTGGTCGATTATCTGCCGCACCGCCTGCTCCGGGTCTTCCGTGCCGAACATTTGCTTCAGCCGCTGCTTGAGCGCGGGCGAGACCGGGTAGAACTCGGTCGGCGTCTGCCGCGATAGCTCGAATCTGGCTGTTTCAAAACCTTCGATAATCTCCACTTCAGGCCTCCACTGTCCTACGCAGGACTTCGATAATCGACTTTATGCGCTGCTTTTTAGCCGGGCTGCGCAGGCCGTCCTTATGGCCAATCAGGCAGCCGGTTGATTCAAACAGGGTTTCAATAACCCGGAGGTTATGCCGGACCAGTGTCTGCCCGGTCTCGGTGTTCTCAATCAGCAGGTCGGCGTCCTCGGGCAAGAAGGCCTCACTAGCGCCCCAGGTGGGCACCACCCGGTACATGCCCAGATGGTTGTCCCGCGCGTATTTATCGGCGATATTCACATACTCCGAAGCCACCCGGAGCGGTGCTGGACCTCCGACGCTGAGCTTTCTCAGCCCGGCGGTATCCGTCACCGGCAGGTCCTGGCTGATTACCGCTACTATTTTGACCCGGCCATACTTGAGGTCGAGTAGCTCGGTTACCGGGCTGGAGGGGAACTGGTAGAGGTGTTCCCTGAGCCAGTCCCGGCCGGTAATGGCCAGGTCGAAGTTGCCGTTGGCCACTTGTAGCGGCATGTCCTGGGGCCGGATTACCTTGACGGTGAACCCGTCCAGGTGTAAATTAGGCCGCCGATTACCCGTGCCCGAGGGGTAGTCGTCAATCTGGATACTGGCTTTCTTTAGCAGGTTAACGGTATGCACCTGCTGGTGGCCATCAGGCAAAGCCAGGCGCACCGTGTCCTTATCAGTCTTGATAAAGCGTTGCGGCGTCTTATCCCCCGGAACGCAGGCTGTATCTTGCGCTCTACCGACCTGCGGTAGCTGTCCCTCGATAGCGTCCAGTATCTCGCTCAGGTCTTTGGTCTCCCAGCTACGCTGGTTGGCGATGAGGCAGGCGCTAAAATCAAGGACGCTGCTTAACGGCACGAGGTCGTAGTCAAGGCCTGCACCGTTTCGCTGTGCCACCAGTGCCAGGTCGGCGCTTTCGGGAGGGTAGACCTCGGCCGCGCCCCACAGGGGGAAGACCTGGAACCGCCGCAGCCGGTTGCCCAGGGCAAAGGCCTCGGACAGGTTGGGGTACTCACTGGCAATACGTATTTTCCCCGGGCTGGCGCAGATTCCGGACATGGTCAGTCCCGCCAAGCGGCTGGCTACCATGGACAGACGGCCGGCGCCATAGCTCAGCGCCTTCACCTTGACCAGGCCGCTGCCGGGGTATTTGGCCAGGAGCTCCTCCACCCAGTCCAGCCCGCAAATCCCGATATCGTAGTTGCCCACGGCTACCTGGATGGGGATATCCCGCTCGTGAAATACCTTGGCGGCGAGCTGCGCAAACCGGCGCGACTTAAGGCGGTAAAGGCGGCTGGCCGGCTGATAGCCGCTAAGTCCGAAATTGGCTTTCTGGAGCAGCGCCGCCGTCTCATCCAGGAGGCGTCCCTTGGGCAACGCGAGCTTTATCTGAGATTCCACTTTACCCCTTATTCAGTATGGCCAAAACGTCTTTAGCGGTCTGCGCTTGAAGCTCCTGGTGGTTGCCCCGGTCAGTCAGTACAAATCGAGGAGCCTGTGTCCGCACATCAACCGTCCACCGGAAGTCGGCGGGCGATTGGCCCAGGTCGACCTCCGCCACGTAGCCGGCGCTGTGCAGCGAACTGGCCAGGCTGAGGCCCTCCTGTCGCGATGCTGGTTCGGTGCGGATGAGGACTCTCGGCTCAGCCGACTTAATACTGCCGGGCTTTACCAGGTCCATAAGGTGGTCGAGGTAAAGGGCAAAGCCGGAGGCGGGCACATTCTTACCCCCGAGCAGTGGAATGAGGGCATCATAGCGGCCGCCGCCGCCAATCTTGGTGCCGTTGGGGAAAAGCTGGAAAATAACGCCGGTATAGTATTCAAAGCCCCGCCCGGAAGCGATATCAATCTGGCAGTCGTAGCCGGAAGATTCCAGCAGGTCGATAATCTCGATGAAGTTTTTCAGGGGCGGCTCAAGCCCGGGTAAATTGACTAAAGTGCCCAGATTCCTGAGGAACCCCGACGATTTCCCCTTCAAATCGAGCAGTAGCGATAGTGCTTTACCGGCCTCGGACTTACCCGGTCTTATTCTGGCCAGCGCGCCGGCGTCCCCATCCAGAATCTGGTCGAACACCCTGGCCTGCTCCTCGGGATTCAGCCCCAGCCCGGTCAAGAGCGCCCGTATCACTCCGGCATGTGACAGCCTCACCTGTATGTCCTTGAGGCCCAGCTTTTGCAAAACTTCGAGGACCAGTACTATTAGCTCCACGTCGGCGGTGGTTGACCCGGCGCCGATAAGCTCGGCGCCGCACTGCCACTTCTCCCGGGTCTCTTTGCCGGTCTCCTCGAAAATGAAGACATTGGTGGTGTAGAAAAGTTTGGCCAGCGCCTTGTCTGCCATGTGTTCAATGAAGAAACGAGCCACAGGAATGGTACCGTCCGGCCTGAGCACCACCCTCTCGCCGCTCCAACCATCCCAGTCGAGGAAGGAGTAGACCTTGCCCAACATGCCGGGGGTGAGCGTGCCGGTGGAGGTGAACAGGTGGAGGTACTCAAGGGTGGGTGTCTTGACCTCCTCGTAGCCCCACTTGAGGCAGCTTTCCCGGAACGTCCCTTCGATAAGGCGGAAGGCCTTCATTTCGGCCGGGGATAAATCGCGTGTGCCTTTGCATCTCTGGATTTTCATCATGCACCTTTATGTATAATGCCTAAATTCTACCTTAAT
>JAUYDJ010000097.1 GCA_030690025.1 Chloroflexota bacterium
ACCAACTCCGCCACCCCAGGTCACGGCGCCGCCCAACCCGGAATGGACACTTCCGCCACCGAGCCGTCCCGCTCAGCCGCTGCCCGACTTTGTCTCGGTGGTGGCTAAGGTCAAGCCGTCGGTAGTCGCCATCAATACCGAGGTAGTCACCCTGGACATATTTAACCGCCAATTTATCCAGGAAGGTGCCGGCTCAGGCTGGATTATTGACCCGGGCGGGCTAATTGCCACCAATAATCACGTAATCCAGGATGCCCGGAACATTACCGTAACCCTGGCGGACGGGCGCACTTTTACCGGGAAGGTGGCCGGCGCCGATGCTTTCAGCGACCTTGCTGTGGTTAAAATTGACGCTACTAACCTGCCCGCTATCACCATCGGCGACTCCACCAGGATGCAGATTGGCGAGTGGGTGCTGGCCATCGGCAACGCGCTGGGCATGGGGATAAGCGCCAAGGAGGGCATCGTCAGCCGCCAGGGAGTATCCGTGCCGGTATCCACCGGCCAGACGCTATACGACCTGATTGAGACCAGCGCGGCTATCAACCCCGGCAACAGCGGTGGGCCGCTGGTCAACATGTACGGCGAGGTGATTGGCATTACCAGCGCCAAGCTATCGGCGGTTGGCATCGAGGGGCTGGGCTACGCCATCAGCAGCAACACCTTCAAGCCAATCATCGAGAATCTAACCCAGAAAGGATACCTGGTCCGTCCCTGGCTCGGCGTGACGCTGAGCACCGTCAACCAGTTCCTGCAGCTGCGATACAACCTGGCCGTGGACAAGGGGGCTTTCGTCTCCGAGGTAGCCGCCGGCAGCCCGGCGGATAAAGCCGGACTGAAACAGGCCGACGTAATTGTGGGCGTGAACGGCAAAGAGGTGGCCAGCGCCGAGGACCTGATACAGATAGTACGCTCCAGCCAGATTGGACAGCAGATAGAAATCAAGTTCTGGCGTGGGGACAGTCAGAAAACAACTTCGGCGACACTGATTGAAAGTCCGCCATCTTAAGCCGCCAGCCGCCGCACCCCAAGTGATACCTCGTGGCCGCCGAGCTTGTGCTTTTCGGCAAAGGCGCCCTCTTTGAGCACACCTTCCACCAGCTCGCGGGACAACGTTTCCTGCTTGATATAGTTGGCAAAGTCCTTCATTACCTGCTTCACGTAGTCATCCCCCTCGTAGTAGGTAATGATATGGTCGGCGATATCAAATCCCGCAGCGCGGCGCATGGTCTGCAGCCGGTGTACCACCTCGCGGGCAACGCCTTCCGCCACCAGCTCCGGCGGAATTTCGGTCAGCACCGCCACCGAGCAGGTCCCCTCCGAGCAGACCACATAATATGGCTTCTCCAGCTCGGTGGGGCTCTCCACGAATCCCAGGTCTTTCACGTTAAGCTCGTCCAGCACCTGGGATACCAGCCGCTCCAGCTCGGCGCGCTCCTTCCGGGAACCGACATTGACCATCACTCTAGCCAGGGGCTGGCGCACCTTGATACCGGCCTGGCTGCGGGCGGCCCGTCCCAGGCTGGACACCTTCATCACCAGTCGGATATTCTCCGAGAGCTGTTTATCAATCTTGCTCTCGTCGGCGACCGGGAAATCGGCCAGGTGCACACTATCCGGAGCCTGCGGCGATACCGTACAGACCAGGTTTTGGTATAGCTCCTCCGCCAGAAACGGCATAAACGGCGCCAGCAGTTTGGCCAGCGTCACCAGGCACTGGTAAAGGGTGTTATACGCCGATAGCTTATCAGTATCACTCTCGCTCTTCCAGAACCGCCGCCGGCTGCGGCGGACGTACCAGCTGGACAGTTCGTCGACAAAGCCCTCTATCTTCCGGCCGCCCTCGGTGGGGTCGTAGCCGTTCAGCGCCGTATCAACGTCCAGGATGAGCTGGTTAAGCTCGGAGATAATCCAGCGGTCAAGCTCGGATGATGGCGCCACTGCCGCGCCCGGGGTAAATTTGTCAATGTTGGCATAGGTCACGAAGAAGGAATAAACATTCCACAGGATGAGTATAAAGCGACGGGTCACGTCCGCCACCTGGCTCTCGTCAAAGCGGCGTACGTTGCCCGGCGGCGAGGAGGTATAGAAATACCAGCGCAGGGCGTCAGCGCCATGCTTGTTGATTACCTTCCACGGCTCGACCACGTTGCCCCGCGCCTTGCTCATCTTCTCGCCTTTGGCATCAAGGATGTGCCCCAGGCAGATGACATTCTTATAAGAGTTACGGTTAAATAGCAGCGTGGCGATGGCATGCAGGCTGTAGAACCAGCCGCGGGTCTGGTCGACGGCTTCACAGATGTAATCGGCGGGGAAGCGCCCGTCTTCAAGCAATGTCCCGTTCTCAAAGGGGTAGTGATACTGGGCGATGGGCATGACGCCGGAATCAAACCAGCAGTCGATGACCTCGGGCACCCGCTTCATTTTAGCCCCGCACTTGGCACAGTCATAGGTTATTTCATCGACGTATGGGCGATGCAGGTCTAAAGGCTCTTTGAAGCCGCTGAAACCAGGTTTTTTGCCCAGCTCCTCCAGGCTGCCCACGCAGTCGAGATTGCCGCACTCCGGGCAGCGCCAGACATTGAGCGGCGTTCCCCAGTAGCGCTCGCGCGAGAATGCCCAGTCGACATTGTTCTCCAGCCAATCGCCGAAGCGGCCGTACTTGATATACTCCGGGTACCAGTTTATTTCGGCATTGCCGGCAATGAGCCGGTCTTTCACGGCGGTGGTCTTGATATACCAGGTCTGCTTGGCGTAGTAGAGCAGCGGCGTATCGCAGCGCCAGCAGAAGGGGTAGGTATGATGAATGGTGCCGCTGTTGAAAAGCAGCCCCCGCGATTTGAGGTCGGCCATAATCAGCGGGTCGGCCTGCTTAACGAACTTACCGGCGAATGAGTAGCTGCCAGTAATCTTGCCCTGCAAATCTACCGGCTGGACGAAATCCAATGAATGATACATTCCAGCGTCAAAATCAACCTCACCGAAGGCAGGGGCGATATGCACAATGCCGGTTCCTTCATCCATTGAAACAAAATCCGCCGCTATTACCCGGTAAGTTAGATTCTTATCAGGCGCCTGCGATTGGAACATGGTTGTCATGCGTGTTACATCACGGCCAACCTGGCTCTGGGGCCGCAACCTGTCCACTCCGTATTCATGCGGGTTAAACAGGGGCTCATATTCGGCGCTTACCAGATTACTCCCCTTGACTCTCTCTACCACCTTATAGTCACCCAGCCCCACCCGTTCCCGCACCGCATCAGCCAGGATAAAATATTCGTTCCTGACTTCGACGATAGCGTAATCCGCATTGGGAGCTACCGCCAGCGCCGTGTTGCCGGGCAACGTCCAGGGGGTGGTCGTCCAGGCCAGCAAATAGGCAGACTTACCGCCCAGGAGCTTGGCCAATTCGGACTTAGCTTTAATTGACGAAGCAACTACCTTAAACTTTATGTAAACCGATGGGTCTTCCGTATCGTCTTTGTAGCCGAGAGCGACCTCGTGGGAGCTGAGCGAGGTGCCGCAGCGCGGGCAGTGAGGCGTCACCCGGTAGCCCTGGTAGACCAGTCCCCTATCCCACATCTGCTTGATGGCCCACCAGCCGGTCTCGATGTACTTATTATCCATGGTGATATAGGGGTGTTCCTGGTCAACCCAGAAGGCGATGCGCTCGGTGAGCGCGTTCCACTCCTTGAGGTACTTGAAAACGCTCTGCCGGCAGCGCTCGTTGAACCGGGCGATGCCATACTCCTCAATCTGCGTCTTCCCCGAAAAACCGAGCGATTTCTCCACCTCCAGCTCGACGGGTAAGCCATGCGTGTCCCACCCGGCGATGCGCGGGGTGTAGAAACCCTTCATGGCTTTATTGCGCGGGTTAATATCTTTGAATACGCGGGACAACACATGGTGTATACCGGGGGTGCCGTTGGCGGTAGGCGGCCCTTCATAAAGGACAAAGCGGGGTGCACCCTGACGGTTCTCTACACTGCGCTCAAAGACCTTTTTGGCCTTCCACTGCGCCAGATGCTTTTCTTCAAGCTGAGGAAAACTGACCCTGCTGCTTACCGGAGAAAACATGTATAGCCTCTTTGTTGAGATTGTTAGTTTAATTATAAAAGGGCTACCTTCTTAGAATTCTGCTGTCTAGCAGGTAACCCTCCCTCTTTATATCCTCAGTTTATGAAGGCAAACCCCGATTCTTCAGGGTAACGTAATCTGGTCTGTTCGGTTTCAATTACAGAAAGCTTGACCTCACCCCCTTATCCCGATAGCATCGGGAAGAGATTGTAAGAGAGGGGGCTTTCAGCCCCCTCTCTTTTTTACTCTCCCCCCTTCCCTTACCAAGGGAAGGGGGTTAGGGGGATAGGTTCACGGTCTAAAAAGAACCTTCCAACCAAATGTAAGCACAACTAATCTCTACTTCTTTTCCACGGGGTTGATGACCACCCGGCGCGCTTCACCCATGCCGGTACTTTCGGTAAAGACATCAGGGTGGTCCGCCAGGGTGAGGTGAATGATACGCCGCTCGTAGGCCGGCATCGGCTTCAGGGTGAACGGCAGCCGCCGTGATTTCACCTGGTCGGCAATGCGCTCGGCTAAGGCCTGCAGCGCCTCATAGCGGCGCGCCTTGTAACCTTCTACGTCAATGACTATCGGCACCCAGGTATTTGTCTGGTGCGCCACGATGAGCCGGACTATATACTGCAGGCAGGAAAGGGTATGCCCCCCCCGGCCAATCAAGATACCCAGGTCGTCGCCCTTGATGTCAAAAGCGATGGGGGCTGTGGTCTCCTCGCCAGCATCCGCCGCCGGTGAGACCTGCGGCTCCACCGAACCCTGCAGCCCCATCTTATCGAGAAGCGTCTCGATAACTTTCTTGACCGTCTGCGCTACATCCGCCATCTCCGGTGTCAGCCGCCTGACCCTGATGGTGGCTTCCTCGGCACCGAGGCCCAGCACACCGTGCCTGCCTTCTTTCAGCACGGTTATCTCTAATTGCTCGCGGCTGACGCCCAGCTCATCCAGGGCATGCTGTATAGCTTCTTCCACCGTCTTGCCGCTTATCTCCAGTCCTTCCTCCATATCTAACCCTTCCTTTTATCCGGGGATTCAATGTCAGCCTTTGAAGATGACTCCTGAAGACGCTTTTTGTACTTCTGGTCTCTCGCCTGCACCTGGACGGCTCTAGCGGGAAGCAGTGTTCCCCAGCCGCTGGTGAAATATTGCAGAAGTATCCTGATAACCGTAGAAGTTACCCAGAAGAGGGCCAGCCCGCTGGGGAAAGACAACGTGAAAAAGCCGAACATGAGCGGCATCATCCACAGCATCATGCGCGCCTGGGCCGCTTGCCGTGGGTCGGTAGTAGGCGGCGTAGTCATCTTCTGCTGCACCCACATGCTGCCGCCCACCAGTATGGCCAGGAAGAAATTGTTCCCAGTAGCCAGGTCCAGCCCTAAGAACCGGTTGCCCAGCGGCAGCACTGAATACAGCACCGGCCAGGAATAAAGGAACGGGGATAGTCCCAGGAAGTCTTCCGGACTGACCGCCAGCACCCGTATGATGGCCTGGTAGAGGGCTATCCAGACCGGCATCTGGACGACCATGGGCACCAGGCAGCCCGCCGGGCTCATGCCGGATTCGCGGTAGAGCTTCATCTGCTCCTGGCCCAGCCGCTGCCGGTCCCGGGCATACTTCTTCTGCAATTCGGCCAGCTTGGGCTGCAGTGCCTGCATAGCCTGGGTGGAACGGAGCTGCTGCCGGGTGAGCGGATAAAGCGCCAGGTTGACGATAATGGTCAGCGCGATAATGGCCAGCCCAAAGCTGCTGAACAGGTAATGCGTCAGCATGATGAGGACATTGACCACCGGGCCAAGGGCAACCAGGTTCCAGATGGGTCCGATATCCAATAAAAACTCCTCGCTTACTACTGCTTAGGGTAACGCCAAATAGCGGCCCCGGTCTGGGCGTTTAACGCGTAGACCAGCGACCCCTTAGACTTCGTCTGGGCGTGGACATATATGACCCCATCGGCAGCTGATAGCGGCGAATAGATAAGCAGGTCCAGATTGGCCAGTTGCTTAATATCAGCCAGCTGCCGTTTTTCATAGGTGGCAGTATCGATAGTGTATATCTTGCCATTCTCGGTCGCCACGATAACCGAGCTGCCCACCAGCACCGGCGCGGAAGCAATGGAGCTTCCCAGGTCGAGAGCGCCTATCTCGTTACCGTTCCCCGCATCCAAAAGATACAGTTTACCATCCAGGTTCGGCGCGTAGACAACGCCTTTATAGACTGACGATTGGGCCCAGAACCAGCGTCCGGCGCCGGCCGGCGATTTCCACTTCAGGCTGCCACCGGCGGCGTTAACCGCGTAGAATTGCCGGTCAAAGGAGCCAAAATAGACTATACCGTTGGCAACAGTCGGGGTAGAAACAATAGCGCCGCCGGTGGGGAACTCCCACTTCTTCGTCCCATCCGCCGCATTCAAGGCGTAGAGCTTCTTATCAAAAGAGCCGATATACAGTGTCCCGCTATCGATGGTTGGCGTCGACCATACCTTGTCGCCGGTGGGGAACTGCCACTCCAAATCACCGGTCTCAGCATCGAGGGAATAAACGCTGCCGCTGTCCAGGCCGAAGAAGACCTTACCCAGCGCCGTCACCAGCCCGCCGACAACCGGCTGAGGGGTTGTGGGACGCTGCCGCGGATAGACCCATCTCAGCACACCCTTGCTGGAGTTGACGGCATACACCTGGCCATCGTAACCGGCCACATAAACCAGGTCGCCGGCTGCCGCCGGGGTCCCGTAGATAGCTACGGTGGTAGATGCTGGCGCACAGCCAAAGCCACCAGTCGACTTGATTGGTTCCAAGGTGAACGGCGACCACAACTGGGTGCCCGCGGCGCTGTGCAGGCCAACCATCTGACCGTTCATCGAGCCGAAATACACATCACCATCGGTTATTGCCACCCCCGACCAGCCCCTGGGCTGGGCGGGTGTCGCGCACCCCACGACAATGGCGCCGACCACCGCCAGCGTAACCAGCAATGTTAAGAGTTTCGCTGGCGCCCTGCGCCTGAAGAGGTTACCGGTCATGGACATAAAAAATACCTTCCCCTCCGCAACTCCTGATATACTCGCCGAAGCAAAAGACATTCCCGTGCCGGCTCACGGCACCGGGTCGTAGCCGCCTTCGTGAAAAGGATGACACCGGGCCAGACGCCTTGCTCCCAGCCATACCCCCTTAAGGAGACCGTGCCTGCCTATGGCCTCATAGGTGTACTGCGAGCAGGTCGGGAGATAGCGGCAGGATGGAGGCGTCGTCCGAGATATGGTTACCTGATAGAGTCTAATCAGCCTCAAGGCAAACTTTTTCATATGTCAATTTTAAGCCAGCCCGTAGTAGCAGGCCATCCACTTCTTCCTTAAGCTCAGCGTAACCGGCGCCGGCTGCCTTCGGGCGGGCTACCCATACCATATCCCACCCGGGCGCTAACGGCGCGGCCCGCATGATTTCACGCAACCGACGTTTTATCCGGTTCCGGGTGACCGCCTTACCTACCCGGTGGCTAACCGAAAAGCCGTACCTGGCGAAAGCCAGTCCGTTAGGCAGGGTCTTCAATACCAGCCGGGTGCCTGCCCGGGACTTGCCTCTCTCATGAACCAAGGCATACTGGTGCGCCTTAGTCAGGTATCTTTCCCCCCTCATTGCCGACTCCTCACCAGTTTAACCGTAGAAAGAGGCAAGGGTCACACCATGGTCAATCTTTTACGACCCCGCTGACGCCTTGCTTTCAGGACGTCCCGCCCGCCGCGGGTGCTCATACGCTCCAGGAAACCATGCACCCTCCTGCGGCGCAGTTTTTTGGGTTGATAAGTCCTTTTCGGCACTTTAACTCCTTCTAAGTTATCCGAATTATACTTCCTTCACTTCTAAAGTGTCAATCACCACGGTCGACGGCCGCTTCTTCAAGGAAGAACGACTGCGGACTCACTCATACACAAGTATGCCCCCTGTCCTTCTTAAGGAAGGGGGCAATAGTTGATGCGGCAAACTCTGTCTACGACGGTTCCGCTACCCCAATGCTCCCTGCCTTCTGGATATGAGCGGCTACACAGGGCAGCAGGGCCAGTTGCCGGGCCCTTTTGATAGCTATGGCCAGGGCACGCTGGTGTCGGGCACAGGTACCGGTCTTACGGCGCGGCTCAATCTTGCCTCTATTCGATATATAGCGGCGCAGCTTGGCCCCATCCTTGTAATCGATTACCTGCGCCTTGTCCACGCAGAAAGAACAGACCTTGCGCCTGGGCACATACCTTGGCTTGGTGCCCTCTTTACTTCGCATCCTACTAGGCTCTTGCCTGTCATATGGCAAACCTCTTACCTCCTATCTAGAACTGTAGAATACTATATTAAAATGGGATGTCGTCCGGTTCCACCTCTTCGCCGGGGGGTGCTTCTTCAGCCTTCTTTTCCTCCCCTGGCAGCGGCGCTACTCCCTGTCTATCGAGGAACACGACGCGGTTGGCCACTACCTCCGCTCGGGAATGTTTTTGGCCATCCTGGCTTTCCCAGGTCCGGGTGCGCAGTCGGCCTTCCGCAAAGACGAGCCGGCCCTTGGTCAGAAACTGGTTGCATTGCTCCGCCAGCTTATTCCAGGCCACCACGGTAAACCACTCCGTTTCTTGCTTACGCTCGCCTTCAGGAGTGGTGTACATCCAGTTGGTGGCCACGCTGAACGAGGTTACCGGATTCCCATTGGGGGCAAAGCGCATTTCGGGTTCACTGCCGAGATTACCAATAATCATCACCTTGTTCAAACTTGCCATTGCCAACGACTCCTTTGCGTTCCCCAGACAAGTTTGGGAAACAACACCCCTGCGTCAACTATTCAACTTTTATCAGCAGATGCCGCAACACTTCCTCAGTAATAAGCAGATTCGCTTTAAATTCCCTGGCGAATTTAGGGTCCATCTTGAAGCGGGCCTGAACATAGAAGCCCTCCGCAAAATGCTTGATGGGATAGGCCAGCCGCCGTTTACCCCACTGCTGCATCTCAGCCACAACCCCACCCTTACCGGTGACAAACTGGGTGACATTATCTATGGCGGCGGTGACTTTTGCTTCCGCCTCGGGGTTTATTATCAACACCAATTCGTAGTCGTGCGCCTGCTTGTCTGCTGCCTTTGCCTCTTTTTCGGTTACGCTTTCAGATACCATGTTCACCCCTAGAAATTTTTATATGTGTAGTATACCATACTCATGCAATTACCGACAACACGCAGTCCTGGTGGTTTTTTTTGCATTTGGTTGCTGTGTCATTGCGAGTCCCGACAGGTCGGGACTCGCAATGACAGATTTAAGATAGCAACAACCAAAACCGAAGAGAACCGTCCTGGTTATCTATTGACAGCCAATATCAACCCCTGATAGACTTTAAGTCGAGCCATACGTTTATGGCTGTTTCCCCAATCCGGCCCCGTGGTGTAGCGGTCTAACATGCCACCCTGTCACGGTGGAGATCGCGGGTTCAAATCCCGCCGGGGTCGCTCATTCAACTTTTTTGTTGACACTTGGTCTTTACCCTGTCCTTGTAGATGTTCCTACCAATACACACTCCAGGATTCCTCGTAATCTTTGGCCCGAACTAGTAAAACGTCATCAAACTGAAAGTCTCCGAAGTCTGGCAAAAGAATACGGTGTATCTCACGAAGCGGTAAGGCGAGCGCTAAAAACCACAAGTATCTCGTTACATTGTCCCGATTGATAGATTAGTAGCTGCGTTCTTATTTTCAATCTGGGCAAAGTTCACAATGGCCGAGGAAACTCCGTTTTAAAATGAGCTTCTGAAGCGAAAGGGAAATTTCCGATTCTAGTCTCTTGAGTTCGAGCCATATCTTGATGCTCTGTTGGAGTTCCTGCGGGCGGTTACGAGGGTCACGGAAGTAATCCATCATTCGGTGATTCACTTCTTGACATCTTTCTAGCTGCCTTTTGTCATCTGCTGAGGCTATCGTATATCCATCCAACCGAAGCTCATGCCAATCAATTCTTGGTGAGTGGATAGCGTAATCCACCCCCTCAAATCCCTTGTAGCCAAAAAAGGCGTGTTCACAGGCATCGTTAAAAATGGTACGGGCGAAGTGAGAACTCAAGCCAGGGCTACCATCTGAGTCTGCAATTACCAGACCGGTTTCCTCCGCTACCTGCTGCCTCAACAAGTGATAGAAGCCTGATAGATTTGATAAGTATTCGCCCGATTTGTCTTTCCACTCCTTGAATAGTGTCCAGAAATCCAATTGCTTAGTATGTTGCTTTAAAGAAGCAAATAGACGTTCCTCCTCAATGGAGAGATGGTCTACCTCGGCTTTGCCTCCGCCCACCCTTAGTACCAATTTCACCTCATCGCCACGTCGTCCCGACAATACTCTAGTTAACACCTGAGAAGCCTGCAGATCCTCAATTACTACTCTTTCTGGTTTATCGCTTATTGTCCCATTCTGAAGCTTTTCGCAGACGTTGCATAAATCACCGAAGTGCTTCGAAAGTGACTCTTGAACTACCCTAATCCTGAGCTCTTGTCAAATGTTGTGGAAATTCCTTCCAGCCATCTTTTTCGTTAGCTCCTCACACCTGCCAGTTCAGCCATCTTTTCTCGCTGGAGAATTCCGTCTTTGAACGTACGTCCCTCCAGTACCAGTGTCATCAGGGTA
>JAUYDJ010000120.1 GCA_030690025.1 Chloroflexota bacterium
CGGCAATACCTTCCGAGCAATCACCGGCGATAGTGTCACCGAGACGCAGCAGAAAATCACCGGCGTCCTGCACATGGACTATGATACCTTCACCAACAGCGCCTTCCTGCGCCAGGGGCGCGCCGATGAGTTCACCATCAAAAGCCCGGTGCAGCGTAAACAGGTGCTCGCCGATATTCTCGGGCTGGCTTTTTACGATGAGATGGAGGCCCAGGCCAAAGAGCTGGCCCGGCAGCAGGAGAACCAGACCGCCCTGCTGGAGAGCGCCATCCAGGACATCAATAACGAGCTCACCCAGAAACCGGCCGCGGAAGTCGAGCTTGTGCAGGCGCAGGGCGAGCTCGCTCGCCTGGAAAAGGTAATCGCCGAGCACGAATCAAGATTCAACAGCCTCCGGCAGGATAAAGAGTCGCTGGAAAGCCAGAAGCGCCAGCTCACCGATTTACAGGCGCACGACGCCAGCAACAAACGGGAGCTTCAGCGCTGGCAGGAGCAGGTTGAGCAGCACCAGTCGCGTATCAAAGACTATGAAACCCTGATGGCACGGCGCGCCGACATCGAAGCGGGCTATGCTAAACTAATCGAAGCTAGAAAGCTGAACGAGGCGCTCGACCAGAAGTTCCGGCAGTCGGCCAGACTGGAAAATCAGAAGTTGCAGCTGGAGGGCCGCATAAAAGAGGCATCGCAAAGCCTGCTCATCGAGCACGCCCGTATTCAGACTAAAATCAGCGAATTGGAGACCAGCGCGTCCAAACTCTCCCAGCTCAAGAGCGAGCTGCAGCAGCTCAACGTACAGAAGCAGCAACTGGCTGAGGCAGATGAAACGTTATGCCGCCAGAGGGAGAGCAGCCAGGAGCTGCGCACGAAGATGAACTACCTTGAGTCGACTAAGACCAGGCTGGAACAGGAAATCAAAGAGCTAACCAATAAGCGCCAGCTGCTGGCCAATCAGACCGGCGCTAGTTGCCCACTCTGCGGCAGTGAACTGGGCCCCGATGGTCTGCAGCACATTGCCGTCAATTATGAGGCGGACATCCAACGGAAATCGGGCGAATTACAGTCCAACCGAGCGGCAATAGTCCAACTACAGACGGAACTAACGGCGCAGGAAAAAGAGATTGCCCGCATCGAAGCCAGATTGAAGCAGGACAGGGGTGCCACTCAGAGTAAGGAAGGTCGTCTCCTCAAAGAAATTAGCCAAGCCGAGGAGGACTCGGCCAGATTAAACGAGGAAACACACCGGCTCGCCGAAATTGAGCAGCGCCTGGCCGCCAGGGAGTTTGCCCGCCCCGAGCAGGAGGCGCTCCGCGAGCTTGAAGCCGAATTGCTCCGGCTCGACTACCAGCCGCAGCCGCATGAAGAGGTACGCCAGCGTCTGACTGACCTGCAGCCGTTTGAAGCCCCCCAACGCCAGATGGAAGAAGCCGGTAGACTCATAAACCCGGAGAAAGAGGCCCTGGCTAAAGCTCAGGAAGCCGTCAAAGAGCTGAGCGATAGCATCGAGGCCAACCGCCAAAAAGAACTGGCCTTGACCGCCGCGCTTACCCGGCTGCCACAGGTGAGCAGCGATTTAGCCCGGGCGGAGACCGAACGCCAGGCCCTGGCCGTCGAGCAAAAGCAGTCCCAGGAGGTTCTCGGCAGGGTGAAAGCCAGGCTGCAGCACTACGCCGAGCTTGAGACCAGGAGGAAAGAGAAGGAGAAGCTGCTCGGCCAGGTCGCCAGCGAGGCGAATATCTACAAAGACCTCGCCCAGGCGTTCGGCAAAAAAGGGATACAGGCCCTGCTCATTGAGACAGCGCTGCCGGAAATTGAAAACGAGGCCAACCAGCTGCTGGCGAGGATGACGGACAACCGGATGCACGTCAAAATTGAGACGCAGCGGGAGACCAAGAAGGGCGACCAGGTGGAAACCCTGGATATCAACATCGCCGACGAGCTGGGCACGCGCAACTACGAAATGTTCAGCGGCGGTGAGGCCTTCCGCATCAACTTTGCCATCCGCATCGCCCTGTCCCGGCTGCTCGCCCGGCGCGCCGGTGCGCCGTTACCTACCCTGATTATCGACGAAGGCTTTGGCACACAGGATAGCGCCGGCATTGAAAAACTCAAAGAGGCGATAAACTCAATCCAGGAAGACTTCCAGAAGATACTGGTTATCACTCACGTCGAGGAACTGAGGGATGCCTTCCCCACCCGTATTGATGTCACCAAGACGGCCGAAGGCTCGACCGTCTCCATAGGCTAAAGGCCAAGGTCGGGCGCGATTTCCTGCAACGCCTTCACCCCGAGGTCAATCAGCTCATCAAGCTCAACCCCGATCTCGCTGCATTGGGCAATCTGCTCGCGGTTAGCGCCGGCGGCAAAGCTCTTCTCCTTGAACCTCTTCTTTACTGAAGCCGCCTTAAGGCTGGCCAGCTTCTTGTCCGGGTTGATGAGGGCCGCGGCAATAATCAGTCCGGACAGCGGGTCGACGCAGTACAGTGCCTTGTCCAGCTTTGATATCCGCGACGCGCCATGCGCCTCGTTATGGCACAGGATGGCATGAGTCATGGCCTCGCTGGCGCCCAACTCCCGCGCCAGGTCGGCACCCAGCCGACTGTGGCTGCTCATATCCCCGGCGGTAAGCTCCACGTCAATATCGTGCAAAAGACCGGTAAGTCCCCACTCTTCCCCATCCTCACCCAGCCGCCGGGCGAGGGCACGCATCACCGCCTCGGTAGCCAGCATATGCTTGATTAAGTTACCATTTTCTACGTTAGCTCTTACCGATTCCATAGCCTCTTCACGTGTCATTCTCGCCTCCTAGACCGATGGCTGGCCTGACCAGCAGGAGCAATACTATACCTACCGCCATTATACCACCACCAATCAGGAAAGCCGAACGGTAACTGCCCGTCATATCAAATATCCCCCCGGTTACCACCGGCCCGACAGTCTCACCCATGGAAAGGCCAAAGTGAATTAAACCAAGTAGAGCGCCCTGGGCTCTTAAGCCGAATATCTCGGCTGCCACCGGTGAAAGCAAGGCCAGGAATCCGCCATAGGCAAACCCGAAGAGGGCCGTAAAGAGATAAAACATCCACAACTGCTTGATTCCGGCCAGATAAAACAGGCCTACCGACATCAACACCGCGGCAATGACCACCGTCCGCTTCGCCCCGATTCTATCGGCGGCACTGCCCATGATAACTCTGCTAGCGGTATTAAAGACGCCAATCGCCGTCAGGATTGTTGCTGCCGCCACTACCGGGATTCCATTACCGGTAGCATCAGGGACCACGTGCACCAGTACTGATTGTATACAAAAACCGGCGGTGAGCACCGCTACCCAGATTAGCCAGAACTGCCGTGTACCCAGCGCCTGCCGCACCGTAAGACCCGATACGCTCAAATTGAGGTTCTCTGCCTCCACCTCATCAACGCCATAAGGCAGCTGCCCTACCTGGGCCGGGTCGCGCCGCAGGAACTGGGCGGCAGCCAGAATCAGCACCAGCGCCACAGCGCCAACGATTAAATAGGACTCGCGCCAGCCGTAGCGCAGTATAAGCTGGGCCGCCAGGGGCGGTATAATCACCGTGCCAATACCCACCCCGGAAGCCACGATGCCAATCATCAACCCCCGTCTCTTCACGAACCATCTCGCCGTGGTCGATACCAGGGGAACATAAGAGCCGGCTATCCCCATGCCCACCAGTACCCCGTAAAACAGGTAGAATTGCCAGATGGCACTCACCCGCGACATCAGCAAGAAGCCGGCGGCGAATAACACGCCGCAAATGGTCACAATTTTCCGCGGGCCGAGTATGTCAGTCAGCCGACCGGTAACAATGCTGGACAGCCCGAGGAGAAAAAAGCACAGCGAGTACGCCCCCGAGGTAGCCGCGCTCGTCCAGCCGAACTCGTTCAGCACCGACTTGAAAAAGACACCAAAGGAATAGAGAATCCCCCACATCACCGCCATGACAAAGACCGCCGCGATTACCACGATGTAGCCGTAAAAAATCTTCGGTCGCTTACCTTCAGCCAAGATGGACTCCTCTTCTAGACCTTTCCTAACGCTGCCGGGGCAACTGCCTTAGCCGTGGTCGGTTTTAGCGTTGCGGTCAATATTAAAGCGATAGTACTGAATAGCAAAGTGATTAGGAAACCAATCTGATAGCTATTAGTTATGTCAAATATACGACCGGACACAATCGGGCCGATAGCGCCGCCAATCGTGCTGATGAACAGCACCACGCCGAAGGTCGCGCCGAGCGAGCGCAGCCCGAACAGCTCCGCGAGAAGAGGAGAAATCAAGGTCCATAGCGCACCGTGCGCTATGCCATACAGCGCGGTAAACACGAAAAACATCCATGCCTCGCGGGCGAATTGTATCCAGACCAGGCCCGCTATCAGGACGGCCATGGCTATTACACATGTCGCCTTATACCCCAGCCGGTCACTTATCCCGCCCATGCCTATCCGGCCCAGGATGCTGGCCCCGCCAACCGTTCCAAGGATAGTTGCCGCCATTGTGGGCGAGATACCCAGGTTAATGACATGGGGTGCAGTGTGCAGCATGACAATTTGCATACAGAAATTGAGCAGGAAAAACGCCACCGAAAACGTCCAGAACTGCCGGGTACGCACTGCTTCTCCCACGGAAAACTGGTGGGTTTGAAACGCGGAGGTAGTCGCCGCCGCCACCTGTGCCACGCCATCCGGCTGCTCACCGGTCTCCGATGGGTCACGCTTCAGGAACCACGCCGCAACGACAATCCCGACCAAAGAAACAATTGATATGATAACATAGGAGTTGCGCCAGCCAAAGCCGGAGATAAGCTGGGCCGCCGCTATGGGGATAACCAGCATACCGATACCGGCCCCGGTCTTGGTAATGCCGGTCAGCGTGCCCCGCCTTTTCTTAAACCAGCGGGCTACCGTGGTCATCAGGGGAGCATCTACACCGCTGTTGCCGGCGCCAACCAGCAGTCCAAAAAACAGGTAAAGCTGCCAGATTGAGGTGACCTGTGACATCAGGAAGTAGCCCACACCCAGCAGCACACCGCAGGTTATCAGCACCACTTTGGGGCCTAACCTATCGGTCAGGCGGCCGGTAACAATGGCCAGGAGACCCTGCATGAAATAGGTCAGTGAATAGGCGCTTGAGGTCAACTCACTCGACCAGCCGAACTCTCTCGATATCGGCGTAAAAAACAGGCCGTAGGCCCGGTATGTCCCCAGTATCAACCCCGAGATGATAAAACCGGCCGCCACCACAGTATAGCCGTAGAAGAATTTCCGTTTCCGAAGTTCAGCCAAGCGTTGCATTCCTCCTTCCAGGCCAGACCGACTAACTGTGAACCTTACTGCCCGTTGGCTTAACAAACGGCAGTAAGCTAATAGCAATAATGCTGAATGCCAGACAGATTATGAAAGCCAGCTGGTAGCCACCGGTCACGTCAAAAATGTAGCCGGCCAGCACCGGCCCAATTGCGCCGCCAACCGTGCCCGAAAATAGCACCGCGCCCAGGGCCGCGCCCAGAGAGCGCAGCCCGAACAGCTCCGCGAGGACCAGGGAAATCACGGTAAACAGGGCCCCGTGGGAAATTCCGTCCACAATGGCAAAGAGATAAAAAGCCCAGGCCTCCCGGGCAAACTGCAGTATCGATAATGCTGCTACCATAAAAGCCACGGCGATAATCAGCGTCCTCTTCTTACCCAGACGGTCACTCACGCCGCCCATGCCTACCCGGCCGATAATACTGGCCACCCCAATGATACCAAAAATAGAGGCGGCCAGGGCCGGTGAAAGCCCCAGGTCAGTCATGTGCGGCACAATATGCGCCAGGATAATTTGTACCGAGAACACCACCAGGAACCAGGCTGAAGCCAGAATCCAGAACTGCCTGGTACGAACCATTTCCCGGAAAGTATACTGGCGGATTTCCATATCCTGCCCGGTTGTCTCTATTTTAACCGCGCCGTCCGGCAGCAGTCCCATCTCCGCCGGGTCGCGCTTATACAGCAGCGCTACCGAGACCACGCCTATCAAACATATACCGGCAATTACCAGGTAAGCATTACGCCAGCCATAGCTGGCGATGAGCCAGTTGGCCAGCGGTGGTATGACAAAGATACCAATGCCGGCGCCCGCCTTGGTAAGGCCGGTGAACGTTCCCCGGCGCTTGATAAACCACCTGGCGGCGGTAGCCAGGACCGGCGTATCGCCGCCGCTCATCCCGGCACCGATTATGGCCCCGTAAAACAGATAAAGCTGCCAGACCGAGCTCACCTGTGACATCAGTAGATAGCCCACGCCCAGCAGCACCCCGCAGGCTATCTCGACCACCCGGGCACCCCACTTATCGGTCATGCGGCCGGCCAGGATACCCAGCAGGCCGAATATGAGGAAAGCCAGCGAGAAAGCGCCCGAGGTAGTGGCCCTG
>JAUYDJ010000123.1 GCA_030690025.1 Chloroflexota bacterium
ATGACCCCTACTGAAGCGGCTGCCCTCGGTGCCTTGCTCAGCATTATTATTTCGCTGGCCTACCGGCGGCTCACCTTTGCCATATTCAAGCGAAGCTTACTGGAGACAGCCAGGATAACGGCTATGGTCATGGTTATCCTGGGCATGGCGGTGACTCTGGGCCACGTGTTTCAGAGCGTGGGCTTTATTGAAAGAGTTACCCACTTCTTCATAAACTTGCCCGTGGGACGCTATGGCGTGCTGGCCATATTCTTTTTTATGTACCTGGTCCTGGGCTGCTTCTTTGATTCGTGGACGATGCTGTTATTGACTCTCCCGTTTGTTATGCCGGTTATTATCGGGCTAAACATAAACCCATTCTGGTGGGGCATATTCTACGTGGTAGTGGCCGAGTTCGGAATTATCACCCCGCCATTCGGTTTGAGCCTTTTTATAATACACGGCATCGTCCCCCAGTATCCCATCGAAACGATTGTGCGCGGCTCTATACCCTTTGCCTTCTCGGTTGTTGCTCTTGAGGTGTTGCTGGTAGTTTTCCCCCAGATTGCCCTGTGGCTGCCAACTAACATGTTCTGACAGGTTCGCCGGGGAAATAACTTCTTAGGAGGGTAACGCAAACATGTTTAAGAATCCCAAGCAGGAATATCACGGCAAAATTGAAGACTATCCGCTGGAGAATTATCCTGATTACCAGCCGGGCAGAGTCATTATGCCCGCCCAGGCTAAGAAGACCATTGCTAAAGTGCGTAAGGCCGGGATAGACGTGGTCGAGTTTGATGCCTCCGGCCTGCAGGTGGGGACCAACGGGGCCCGCTGTGTTACCACGGCCTTGCGGCGGGATGTTGGGCCGAGCCTGGGCAGCTAACCGAGCTAATTTGTTTAGAAAGGTGATATAAATGAAAACAAAATGGGAAGGAAAACTGGAAGATTACCCGCTGGAGAACTACCCGGACTACGTCCCGGGGAAACCGCCCCAGGTGTTGGAGTCCTACAAATACAGCTACCTGGACGAGTATGAAAAGACCTGGGGTAAGCGCTGGGGGAGCGTGGGTATCGGCAAGCTCCGGGAAGTTGTCCTGATTAAGCCGGAGCCGGAGTGGGAAGGTAATCCACTGTGGAGGAAGGACCCGGCTTTCTTCTGCCTGCGACATACCCGGAATATTGACGGCGAGGCTATGCTCAGGAACCACGAGGAATACAGTAAGCTGCTCCAGTCACTGGGGATAAAGATTCACTGGATGAAGTTCGAGGATAAGATAGGCACCTGGGGGCCGATGCGAAAGCTGTTTATGGCGGAAGAGCCCAAGATAGTGCTCGGCGGTGCCATTATTCCTCGCTTCGTTCACGCTTCGTTCAAGCGCGGCCTGGATAGAGAGTTTATGAAGTTCCTGGTCAGCATCGGCTGTCCGATACTCTATACAGTGCACGGCAGCGGCATTTTTGAGGTCGCGCCGATGACCATGCCCATAGCCGAAGGTGTCTGGATTGTGGGCATGTCCGAAGCCTGCAACCAGGAGGGCCTCGACCAGGTGCTACCCGTGCTGAGCCGCTGCGGAGTTAAAGAGTGGCAAATATGCCGTCTCCAGACCATCATGGACTCCTGGGAGAGCGGCGGCGAATTTCACCTGGACATGGTGCTCGGGGCTTTGGGCGACCACATCGTAGTGGCCTACCCGGGTAATCTCGACTTTCAGACCTTTGCCTGGCTGAAAGAGCATAAGTTCAAGATTATCGAAATACCCGCCGACGAGCAGCGCAAGTACTACCCGGCAAATCTCGTCCTTGTCGAGCCAGGGGTTGTTATCATGCCGAAGGGCGCGGTTAAGACCATCAAAGCCGTGGAGCAGGCTGGGGTCAAAGTGATACCGTTTGATTCGTCCGGTATCATGCAGGGTGGCACTAACGGCGTGAGGTGTATCACCATGGAGCTGCTCAGGGAGCCGGGCCCGGGTTTGAACGACTGACCAGGCAAACGACAGCCAATTGGGCTACAGGCAAATGACATGAAGTGGGTGACACGGGAGCATGTCCATGTGGACAGGGTAGCCTGTCCCTGGCTGATAAAGAAGTTCATCGACCCGGCGGCTGAGTTTATCTTCGCGCCGGCAGACACGGTCATGGACGTGGCCAGGCGCGAAGGCGCTATTCCTTTTGATGCCCGCGGCCAGGCTGAACTGGACCATCACGAAGGCAGATGCAGCTTTGAGAGCATTATTAAGAAATACGGATTAACTGACCCGGTCCTCCATGAGCTCGCTAAAATAGTACACGCCGCCGATGTAGCCCAGGACCGGGGTATGGCACCCGAAGCCGCGGGTCTGGAAGCTATCGCCAGAGGCTTTGGCCTAATCTTCAGTGATGACTGTGAGATTCTCGATAAGCAGTTCCCGGTCTATGATGCCCTGTACGCCTACTGTCGGGCTAGAATTAGTCAAGACTAATCTTTTCGTAGTCAAGGCCTTGGTCTACTTGCCCTGACCTGTCAACCGGCGCATGCCGAGGCTGTAGACCAGGCTTACCAGGACGAGGCCGGCGCCCACTATGCCGAAGGCAGTCTTATATGAGTAGGCACTAATCAGCAAGCCGCTGACCATGGGGCCGGCGGAATGGCCGATATCCATAATGCTGGACAGGATGCCGAGGGCGCTGCCGTGGCTCTGCGTCCGGGACAGGTCGGCGACGAGCGCCGCCGTGGAAGCGGTAACGGTGGCCAGGCCCAGACCAAACAGGCCGATGAGCGCCACCAGCACCAGGTAGTTGTTGGAATAGAGCATGACGGCGGTGGTGGCGCCGCCCAGAGCCAGCCCGGCGGCAATCATTTGCACCCGCCCGTAGCGGTCGGAGAAGCGGCCCATTAACGGCTTGGTAAGCGTGGCCGCCAGTATCTGCACGGTGAACAGTAGGCCAATCTCAAGAGTAGAAAATCCCCCCTGCTCCTTGAGGTAGATGGGCAAAAATGTCTCCAGGCAGCCGAAGGCAAAGTACTGCACCGCCTCGATGCCGCTGGTGGCTAAGATAGCGTGGCTGCGCAGGATGACGGCAATCTCCCGGCCAAACTTACCGCGCTCGCGCCTCAATATTTCCCTGGCCGGGGCTGAGGTCTGAGTAGCGAGGGGCAGCCTGAGCGCAGCCAGCAAGGCGAACACTCCGGCCAGGCCGTCAGCCAGGTATACCCAGTGGAAATCGTTGCCAAAGATGAGTATACCGCCAACGAAGGGGGCCACAAAACGGCCGACCATGGTGGCTGAAGAGTACCAGCCCATGCGCTCGCCGCGCCCTTTCTCAAAAGTATCGGCTACGGCGGCCATGGCCACCGGCCCCAGAATGGCCGTGGCCAACCCGTGGTAGATACGGACCAGCACCAGCTGCCAGGGTAGGCTAACCAGCAGGTAGAGAAAGGGAGCGGTAGCGAAGACAATGGCAGCCATCAGTATTACCCGGCGCCGCCCGATAATATCCGAGAGGATGCCGGCAGGAAAGCTGACGATAATACCGACGACGGTAGACGCCGCGGCAATAAAGCCGACGGTGGCTACCGGCACACCGAGAGAGCGGATGAACAGCGGCAGCGCCGGGTTCTTGGCCATGGTGGAGCTGAAGATGGCCAGGCCGCCCATGATACATAAGAGCATAAAAGGGGAGACTCTTAATTTCATTTTGAGTCTAACTCGTTTTGGTTG